>JAPOZE010000623.1 GCA_026706225.1 Acidobacteriota bacterium | reverse complement strand
CATCCTGATTACCAACGTGGGCCACCCCCAGATGGGCGACTTCTTCTCGCACGACGAGGCCGGTTGGCGGGCCGGATTCGAAGGCGTGCTGCTGCCGGTGGTGCGCCTGTGCCGGCGGGTGATTCCTCACATGGTCCAGGGCAAGTGGGGCCGGATTGTCCATATCACCAGCGTGGCCGTCAAGGATCCTCATCCTCCCTACTACCTCTCCTCGGTCTACCGGGCAGGGGTGGCGGCGTTGAGCAAGCTGCTGTCCCAGGAATTCGGACGGGAGGGCGTCAGGGTCAATACCGTGTGCCCGGGAGTCTTCAAGACCCCCCTGGTCGGCGACCTGCTGGCCCGGGAGGCTGAAAAGCAGGGAGAATCCGTCGAGAGGATCGAATCCCAGTGGGCGGGGCAAACAGCCGTGGGGCGGTTGGGCGAGGCCTCGGAGCTGGCCTCGCTGGTGGTGTTCCTGTGCAGCCAGGCCGCCGACGACATCACCGGCCAGGTGCTGGTGGCCGACGGCGGCGCCACCGGAGGACTGTATTAGGCAGTGGTCAGTGGCTAGTGGTCAGTGATCAGTGAAGCGTTTTGGGTGCAGCCAAGCATACTGTGACTTGGTAGCACCCCACTCAGTTTCTCGGATTTAGCCCGTATGAACAACCTTCACGGAATTGACAACTAACAACTGACCACTAATCACTGACCACTGACCACTCAATACCTCACCCGCAGCTCCAGTCCCGTCACCCTGGAGGACAGCCGCCCGGTCGAGTTGGGGCCCGGCAGGACGACGATGCTGTTGCGGCCCCGCTTGAGGGGTTCCTTCCTCAGCCGGGCCGCAAAGGAGGTTGCCCCGGTGCGCACCAGGCTTTCGGAGGGAACTCGGGCGCCGTTGACCTCGACGGCGATGCCTTCGCCGGAGGCCACATCCGCGACGCTGATTGTCAGGAGCAGCTCGCTTGGCGGCTGCTCCGCATCCCCCAACTCGTCGCCCACCACCAGCTCGATCGGCCCGGCTTCCATCAGCCTCACGGGAAACTGCCCCTGAGGGTTGGTGAATCCGCCATAGAACATGGAAGTTCCGTTGTCGGCCGGGAACTGTTTCTCCAGTCCCTGGAGCGTTGCCGGATCGCCCATCTGGCTCAAGACCTTGCGGCGTTCGGCACTGTCGCTTACCTGCGGAACCATGCGCCCCCCTTCCATGCCTGAATCGACCCCGAAGTAGTTGAACAGGTAGACCCCGTCGGCTCCCAGTGCCCGGAAGTTGGAGGCCAGGCTGCGCATGGCCACAGGTTCGCGAAAGTGATTGATGCAGGGATAGGCCGGGATCCCATACCGGTGGGCCAGGTCGACGAATGTCTGCAACCGGCCGGCGTAGGGCATGTAGCCGCCCCCCACGATCAGCAGATCCAGCAGGCCTTCCTGCATCCACTGCTCCACGTCCAGGCCGGTTCTGAGGGCCATTGCGGGAGTGTCGGGGACGCGTATGGCCAGCAGGTAGGGCCTGCCCCGTTCCCGGCCGATCTCGCCCAGGATGCCGCGGACCCTTCGCACGAACCCGGTCATGGTGTCCAGGTGCTGCCGCTCCTCTCCCAGCTTGAAGAACAGGGGATGGCGAAAGTAGTCCAGTTCGAGTCCGTCGTAGTCGTATTGGCGGCAGTAGGTGCGAATGAAATCCAGGAAATGGCGGCGGACCTCTTCCTTGGCATAGTCGAATCCCGACCAGAAGGCGCGCATGACGGCGTCGGGGGCGTGGTCCGCTCTGGCGCCCAGCAAGAGGTCGGGCCGGGCCATTTTCAGGGGATAGGTGAGGCGGGGCGCCCAGGCGTCGTGGATGTCGTTCATCCGGATGGAGGCGAAGATCTCCATTCCGGCTTCCCGGGCGGCTTCCAGGTAGGCTCGGGTCATCCGGTCTATTTCCGGCGGCGCCTTCATTGCCGGATACCAGCGGTTCTGGGTGTCCTGAAGCCGGGCCTTCTTTCCGGTGGCGGGTCCGCGGTCGGTGCTGCCCACGCAGATGAAGTAGGAGTCGACCTGGGAACCCACCGCGTCCTGAAAGCGCTGGGCCAGGTAGGCTTCCCGCGGCCGGTCCTTGCCGATGGGCTCCGCTTCTCCATCGTCGTTGACGATAATTCGGCGCTGGCGGTCCGGCGAAGGCGTGCCCGGATCCGTAGCCGTACCCGGTTCCGATTGCGGCGTCCCCCCGCAACCCGCCAGGCAGGCCAGGGCCGCCGGCAACACCCATCGAGTGAATTTCCTGAGGCCGTTCATGGTCTTGTCCCCCCTTCAACCCTAAATCTGTAACTGGATGGTTGAGAATTGTATAAGATAAGGGCTCCAAAAAATGCGGCTGTTTTCGAGAGAAGGGAAACCGCCCGGGGTCGCGGCGCAAGCGTTCCGGGGTTCGGGCGTCCCATTGCTTCTGCCCTTATGACCCGGCCCCGACAGGACCAGTCAGCTTTCCGGCCCCGGGCAGGCAGGCCGGACCCGCCGGCTCGAGGCAGCGGCCAACGGAAATCTTTGGAGGTGACCATGAGCGTTACGCGTCGCAAATTCATGCAGGCCCTCACTGTTGCCGGCGGAGCGGGAGTGACCGGCTCCTCTGCCGGCCTGCTGGCCGAGCCGCTCCCCGGAAAACAGAAGGGGCGCAAGAAAAGGACCCTCTATTTCAATGACGCCCGGCACTACTACCTCTACGTGTTCGAGCCCCCCATGACCATGGAAGACGCCTGGGTGCCCATTGACGAGGTGGCCGGAACGGCCGTGGACACCTTTGTCTACGGGGTGGAGCGGGGGGACGGCCTCTTCTATCCCTCCCGGGTCGGCCAGCGCTTCGGGGCCGACATGCGCCCCTTCCCGATCACCGCCTACTGGCGCACCTGGGAGAACATGCAGAGCCTGATCGACCGGGGCCTGGACCCGCTGACGGTGCTGATCGACCGCGCCCATGAGAAAGGGATGGACTTCTTCGCCAGCGTGCGCATGGCCTCCTACGGGGGGCTGGAAGACAAGTACAAGGTCCCCGAGGGCGGACGGGGCCTGGCCCACGAGTTCGTTCGCGACCATCAGTTCGCGGTGTTGAAGGAACTGGCCACCGAATATGCCACCGAGGGCGTGGAGCTGGACTTCGCCGCGGCGCCGGGGGGAATGCCTCTTTATGTGAGGCCGGAGGATTTGTCGGCGACGACCCCGGTGCTGACCGAGTGGGTTGCCAAGATCTCCGATGCCGTCCGCAATCGGCCCGGCAAGCCCGGGCAGGTCGGGGCCCGGGTCTATCCCACCGAGGAGATGTGCCTCAAGAACGGCCTGGACGTGCGGACCTGGATTCGGGACGGCCTGGTCGACTACCTGGCGCCCATCCTCTATATCGATTTTACCCTGGACGTGGACATGCCCATCGACTGGGTCATCGAAGCGGCTCATGCCAAGGACATCGCCGTCTACGGCACCCTTCAGCCCTATATCAGGGATGAAGCCACCGGGTCGGCGCCGGCGGCTCCCAAGAGGATCTACCCCACTCCCGAAAATGTGCGGGCGGCGTCCGCCAATTACTGGAGGCGCGGCGTCGACGGCCTCTATGCCTGGTTCATGCAGTGGCCGTTGGGCGACACGGAAAGGCGCATCCTGACAGAGATCGGGGACCCGGAGCTGATCGGGGAAGCCGACAAGCACTATGTGCTTCACGGCTCGTCCGAGCGGTCGTCCGAAATGGGCTACCCGGCCGGTTTGCCGCTGAAGATTCCCGGCCCCGAACCCGGCAAGCGCTACCCCATCCCCTTCTCGATTTCAGACGACATCGAAGGCAAGGCGGAGCGGATCCGCAAGGTCGTTCTGAAGCTGCATATCGACAACCTGCTGACCGCCGACCGGCTGACGGTTCTGCTGAACGGCCAGTCGCTGGCGGACGAGATCTGCCTGCGCGACTACGCCGACAATATCGTTCCCTACCAGGGACAGTGGCTGGAGTTTCACCTGCGGAAGGTGCGGCCCCGCAAGGGTGAGAACCTGCTGGAAATATCCCTGGATGAGCGCCCGCCTCACATGGGAGTGGGCATTTCGGTGGAGTGGGTGGAAGTCCGGGTCGACTACGGGTTCTATCCGACCACGCCGAAAGCATAGACCGGTGTTCCGTAACAGGACACCAGGCATTGGGAAGATCCCATGAGCCTGTCCCGTCGCAAATTCATGCAGACCCTTACCGTTGCCGGGGGAGCGGGAGCGGCCGGCTCCTCGGCTGGCCTCCCGGCCGAGCCGCTCCCCGGCAAGCAGTCCGGGCCCAGGATGCGGACCCTATACTACAACGACGCCCGGCACTACTACCTCTACGTGTTCGAGCCCCCCATGACCATGGAGGAGGCCTGGGTGCCGATTGACGAGGTGGCCGGAACGGCCGTGGATACCTTTGTCTACGGGGTGGAGCGGGGGGACGGCCTCTTCTATCCCTCCCGGGTCGGCCAGCGCTTCGGGGCCGACATGCGCCCCTTCCCGATCACCGCCTACTGGCGCACCTGGGAGAACATGCAGAGCCTGATCGACCGGGGCCTGGACCCGCTGACGGTGCTGATCGACCGCGCCCATGAGAAAGGGATGGACTTCTTCGCCAGCGTGCGCATGGCCTCCTACGGGGGGCTGGAAGACAAGTACAAGGTCCCCGAGGGCGGACGGGGCCTGGCCCACGAGTTCGTGCGCGACCACCAATATGCGGTGCTGAAGGAACTGGCCACCGAATACGCCACCGAGGGGGTGGAGCTGGACTTCGCGGCGGCCCCGGGCGGCATGCCGCTGTTCCTGAGACCGCAGGATGTGCCGGCCATGACCCCGGTGTTGACCGAATGGGTGGCCAGGATCTCCGAAGCGGTCCGCAATCGTCCCGGCAAGGCGGGGCAGGTCGGGGCCCGGGTCTATCCCACCGAGGAGATGTGCCTCAAGCAGGGGCTGGACGTGCGGACCTGGATCCGGGAGGGCCTGGTCGACTACCTGGCGCCCATGCTCTATATCGATTTCACGCTGGACGTGGACATGCCGGTCGACTGGCTCGTCGAAGCGGCTCACGACCGGGATATCGCCGTCTACGGCGTCCTGGCGCCCTACGTCGGAGACGAGGCCACCGGAACCGACCCGTCGGCGCTCAAGGTCCTCTTTCCCACGTGCGAGAATTTTCGCGCCGCCGCCGCCAACTACCGGAGGCGCGGCGTGGACGGGCTCTACGCCTGGTTTTTGCGATGGCCGCTGGGGGACAGGGAACGGCGGGTCCTGACCGAGTTGGGGGACCCGGACCTGATCCGGGAAGCCGACAAGCACTACCTGCTGCACCGCCGCTCCAAGGGGGCAGTCGATATGGGCTACCGGGCCACTCTGCCCCTGAGGATGCCTGCCGGCGATGCGGGCAAGCGCTATTCCATTCCCTTTACCGTTTCAGACGACATCGAGGGCGGGGCGGAACGGATCAGCCAGGTCGTTCTCAAGCTCTACGTCGCCAACCTGCTGACGGCCGATCGCCTCACCCTGCTGTTGAACGGCCAGTCCCTGGAGCGGGAGATCTGCCGGCGCGACTATGCCAATCGCATCGATCCCTGGCTGGGGCAGTGGTTGGAGTATCGGTTGCGGAAAGTGCGGCCGCGCCAGGGGGAGAACCTGCTGGAAATTTCCCTGGATGGGCGGCCGGCGGGAATGGGAGGGAGGATTTCGG
>JAPOZE010000059.1 GCA_026706225.1 Acidobacteriota bacterium | reverse complement strand
CCAGCAGGACCGGTCCGATCTTGGCATCGAAGCGGGGACCGCGGGGGCCATCCACGGTGAAGGCCACGTCGTTGCCCTGCTTCAATTTCCCGGACATTTCGGCTAGTGCCTTCATGCCTCCCCGGGAACTGGACCCCCGGGCCGCCCCGTAGCCGAAGATGCGGATGATGCGAGCAATGTACTCCCCGTCCACGTTCTGGCTGGTCATCACCACGATGCCCCGGTCCCTCCAGTACCAGGTGGCCGGGAAAATGCCACAGTGCCAGAAGGTGAAGATGGCCTTCTTTCCGGAGCGGTAGATCTGCTCCAGGTGCTCGTCGCCCCGGCTCTCCCATCGGAGGGTTCTGCCGATCCAGCCGACCATCCAGGCTCCGACCCGGGTCACCACGGCAATCCAGACGCGCTGCCACCGCGTCAGTTGGCGGGGCCGGTCCCAGTAGGCCAGCCCACTGCGGGGTTCCCGGCGCTTGGATTCGGGGGTTGCGTCGGAATTCATGGAGAACCTGGGGAGGCCGGTCCCTGGCTATGGCCGCATTTCCCTGGCGATCTCGATCAACTTGGGAACGACCTGAAAAACGTCCCCGACGATCCCATAGTCGGCCACCTGGAAGATGGGAGCGTAGGGGTCCTTGTTGATGGCGACGATGCAGCCCGAGTTGGACATGCCCACCAGGTGCTGGATGGCGCCTGAAATCCCGCAGGCAATGTAGAGCCTGGGCGTGACCGTCTGGCCCGAACTGCCGATCTGATGCTCCTTGGGCAGCCAGCCTCCGTCGGTCACCGGCCGGGAGGCCCCCACGCCCGCCCCCAGGGCCGAAGCCAGGTCGAGTATCAACTGGAACTTATCCTTGCTGCCCAGCCCCCGCCCTCCGGCGACGATGATCTCCGCCTGGCTCAAATCCACCCGGGTCTGAACCGCTTTCATGACCTCCAGCAGCTTCCTCCGAAGCACGTCATCGGCCACGACGGATTGGCGGTGCTGGACTCGGGGCTGGGCTTTCAGATCCTTCTCGGAGGCGGGAAAAGCCCCCTGCTGTAGTGATACCAGGTAGGGGGGATCCCCCTTGGGACTCACCTCCAGGTTGAGCTTGCCGTTGAACACCTGGCGCACCCACAGGAGTTGGCCGTCGGTGGAGCGGTAGTCGACACAGTTGGGGATCAAGCCCCGATCCAGCATGGTCGCCAGCTTGGGAGCAAAATCCATGGTCTGATAGGAATGGCCCAGCAGCAACAGGTAGGGATGCTCCGTCCTGGCGAACTCCGCCAGAACTTCACAGTAGGCCTCAGGCGTGTAGTGCCGGCAGCGGTCGTTGGCCAGGACCACCACCTCCAGGCCGCTCCGCCCCGAAACCTCCCGAGCCAGGCCCCCGATTTCGCTTCCCACCAGGGCCAGGCACAGGTCCTTCCCGAGCTCGGCAGAGAGCTTGCGGCCCAAACCGATCGCCTCCCAGGAGATCTTTTTCAGTTGGCCATCCCGGTGTTCACCCAGGACGACGATCCTGCCTGTCATGGTCCGATTTTCCCTCTCTGACGGATGCTCTATGCGTCATTCAAGTCGCGGGACCACTCGAATGGTTCGGCTCCATCAGCTTACGAGGCTAAATCACTCCGATCTCGCTGACCAGCTTGCCCATCAGCGTCCGGGCCGCCTCGTCGGCCCCGCCTTCGATCATCACCGTCTGTTTTTTCCTTTCGGGCGCCAGCAATCGGTGGTGCGTGACTTTGGCGGCCACCGCGCCTACCGCCTCCGCGGAGAGCCCCAGGTCCGAGGCCGTCAGCACCCGGTACTCCTTTCTCTTGGCCTGCATGATCCCCCTCAAGGTGGCGTAGCGAATGGGATGGCTTCCCGACTGAATGGTCAGGACCGCGGGTAGCGAAAGCTCGACCCGCTCGAAGACATTGCTCTCCAGCTCCCGTTTCACCTGAATGGTGCCGGTAGGCTCCTCGAAGGCGATCTCCAACACGATGGTGGCGCAGGCCCATCCCAGGATCTGGGACAGGACGACGCCTGTCTGAGCGAAGGCCATGTCCTCCGACTGCACGCCGGTGAGCACCAGGTCGAAGTCCTCCGGGGCGGTGGCAGCGGCGATGGCATGAGCTGTACCCCAGGCGTCCCCACGCTCGAACTCCCTCCCCTTCAGGTGGATGGCCCGGTCGGCTCCCATGGCCAGGGCGTTGCGCAGGACCTTGGAGACGCGGTCGGGACCCAGGGAAAGCGCCGCCACTTCACCTCCGAATTTCTCTTTCAATCGGAGGGCTTCCTCCAGGGCGTAGAGGTCGCTCTCGTTGGTTTCGAAGACCAGGTCCTCCTCCAGGACCCGGGAGCCGTCCTGGTTCAGCTTGTAGCGGGAGTCCCGTTCTGGAACCTGTTTCAGGCAAGTCAGGATTCGCATGAGCACTCCAGGGGGGATTCCCCCTCGATGGAATTCAGAAATTAGCTTATCGGGAAAGAGACTGTCAACGAGCCGTCTGCCGAAGGAAGAGGGATGGGAATCCATACGTTCTCAAGATTTCCCGGCCCGTATGTCTGCTATTATGAAGCCCTCATTCTGGCACATTGAACGCCAGTCAGCTCCTGACCTCCCGGGCGTCTCGGAGTTTCTCCGGGTCCGGTAAATGCCGAAGGAGCAGACCGGCCGCCGATAACCGTCGTTACGGAGGTATGACCATGAAACGATTCGGGATCCCCTTTCTGTTGGTTTGCTTCCTCTTGCCTCAAAGTGTTCAGCCCGAAGACAATCCTGCCTGGGTCGCCCTCTTCAACGGCCGGGATCTGAGTGGCTGGCAGGAGCACGGCCAGGAGAAATGGACCGTCGAAGACGGCGAGATTCTCGGAGAAGCCCTGACCCGGAAGTACGGCTATCTGGCCACCACCAGGACCTACAAGAACTTTGAGCTCCGAGCCAGGTTCAAGGGTGAAGGAACCGGCAACAGCGGCATCTTCTACCATTCGACCCTGAAGGGAGTCGACATCAAGGGGGTTCAGGTGGAGGTGGACCCCAATCCGGGCAGGCACACCGGAGGACTCTACGAGAGCGGCGGCCGGGGGTGGCTGGTCAAGCCCGGCCCGGCCGGAGAGGCGGCCCTGAAACCGGGAGAGTGGAACGATATCTCCTTTTCGGTGTTGGGCAACCGGGTGGTGACCTTCCTCAACGGCGTGCGGGCCGTGGACTACAAGGATCCTGCTCCCCGCTATTTCGACGGGGTCATCGCACTGCAGCTCCACAGCGGCGGGGAAGGCAAAATGCGCTTCAAGGACCTCTACATCCGGGAGATCGAATAGGCGGGACGCCCTCAGATGCTGTGCTTCAGGTAAACCGTCCGCAGCTCCGAGTAGAAGTCGATGGCCACGCTGCCTTGCTCCCGATAGCCGGTGCTGGAGGCCTTGGTGCCTCCGAACGGCAGTTGGTACTCCACCCCGGCCGAGGGCAGGTTGACGATAATCAAGCCGGCTTCGATGCGGTTGATGTAGTTGAAGGCCTGATCGATCCTGTTGGTCAGAATCGACGCCGACAGCCCGAACCGGACCCGGTTGGCCAGCTCGATGGCTTCGTCGAGGTCCTCGACCGGAAAGAGAGCCAGCACCGGGCCGAAAATCTCTTCCTGGGCAATCCTCATATCCGGAGACACCTCGGAAAAGATGGTGGGCTCGACAAAGTAACCCTTGTCCCACTCCGGACCGGTCAGCCGCCCGCCCCCGCACAGCAGGCGCGCTCCTTCCTGCTGGCCGACCCCGATGTAGTCCAGAACGGTGTTCATCTGATTCTCGTCGACGCAGGGCCCCATTTCGACTCCCTTCCGGAGGCCGTCCCCGACTTTCAACTTCCCGGCTTTCTCCACCAGCAGTCTCGTGAACTCGTCGAAGACCGGCTTTTCCACCAGGGCTCGACTGGTGGCGGTGCATTTCTGTCCGGTTGAAAAAAATGCGCCGTTGACCACCACGTCGGCAGCCTGGTCCAGATCGGCGTCCCGGAGCACGATGGTGGGGTTCTTCCCGCCCATCTCCAATTGAGTCTTGATCCCCCGCGGCGCCGTCTGCCGCTGGATCCCGTTGCCGACCTCGCAGGACCCGGTAAAGGAGACCGCCTTGACCAGGGGATTGGAGATCAGCTCATCCCCGATGGCCGCCCCGGACCCGGTGACCACATTCAGCACGCCCTTGGGCAAGCCTGCCTCGTGCAGCACCTCGGCCACTCGCACCGTGCACAGCGGCGCCAGGGAGGCCGGCTTGATGACCAGGCTGTTTCCGGCAACCAGCGCCGGGGCGATCTTCCAAACCGGAATGGCAATGGGGAAATTCCAGGGCGTCAGCAGGGACACCACGCCCAGCGGCTTGCGAAAGGTATAGCCAAACACGCCGTCGCGTTCCGAGGGCACCGTTTCGCCGCTCAGCCTTGCGCCTTCGGCCCCGAAATAGCGCAGGATGTTGATGGCGCGGCCCACTTCCCCCCGGGCTTCCGGCAGCGTCTTTCCCTCCTCCCGGGTCATCTCGGTCGCCACCTGCCCGGCCCGCTTCTCCAGCAGCTCGGCGGACCGCATCAGGATGGTGCCGCGCAAGGGGGCCGGCATCTCGGACCAGGCCTGCTGAGCCCGGCCGGCGGCCTCCAGAGCCTGCCTCACGTCAGAGGCGGTGGACGCCTGGTAGCGCGCCACCACTTCCTGGGTGTTGGCCGGATTGAGGCTCTCGAACGTTTTCCCTGATGAGCTTTCCACCCACTCCCCGGCAATGAAATTCCCGAATGTCTCCGACATGCTTCCCTCCGATCCTGGCTCGACGGCATCTATTTTCAGGCGGCCGGCCGCCCGATCAGCAGCGGCGGCCCATCTTAGTTTCGGGTCAGGGCTTTGTCAATCTTGTGGTATGATTCACTCACAAAGCAGACAATCATCCACCGGTTTCGGTCCGCACTATTAGTTGCAATCTATTGAAAATAGAGGGGTTTGTTGATGAAAGCCAAGCAAGCAAGGATTGATGAGGGCAAATTGGGCGCCATCACCTGCGATCCCTTTCCGGCTTCGCAGAAGATCTATGCGCCCGGCAAGATTCATCCTTCCATCCGGGTCCCCTTGCGCCAGGTGAGTCAGACGCCCACCCGACAGCTCGGCGGCGCCGAAAAGGATGCCGTTCTCAACCCTCCGATCACACTCTACGATACCAGCGGCCCCTACACCGAGCCCTCTGTCGCGATCGACATTCGCCAGGGACTGTCCCCCATCCGGGTCGAGTGGATCCGGGACCGCAACGACGTTGAGGACCTCCCGCAGGTCTCTTCCCGCTACGGAAAGCTGAGACTGGCCGACCATCGCCTGGATGCCCTTCGATTCAAGCACCTTCGCCGCCCCGTGCGCGCCAGGGCGGGACGCAATGTCTCCCAGATGCACTACGCCCGCCGCGGAATCATCACACCCGAGATGGAATTCATCGCCATTCGGGAGAACCAGCGGCTGGAAAGCGAACTGGACCACCAGCATCCCGGCAACTCCTGGGGCGCCAGTCTGCCGGCCCGGATCACCCCCGAGTTCGTGCGCGACGAGGTCGCCCGTGGCCGGGCTGTCATTCCGGCCAATGTCAACCATCCCGAACTGGAACCGGTGATTATCGGGCGGAACTTCCTGGTCAAGATCAATGCCAACATCGGCAATTCGGCCGTGTCCTCCACCATCGAAGAGGAAGTGGAACAGATGGTCTGGG
>JAPOZE010000492.1 GCA_026706225.1 Acidobacteriota bacterium | reverse complement strand
ACCTACGTGGTGAATCGCAACATCAACTTCACCAACGTCTGCGTCAAGCGATGCGGCTTCTGCGCCTTCAGCCGCACCGCGGCCAGCACCGAGGGCTACCATCTCCCACCCGAGGAAATCGTCAGGCGGACCCTGGAAGCGGAGCGCTACGGCGCCTCCGAGGTCTGCATCCAGGCGGGCCTTCCTCCCGGCATGGACGGGCGCTACTACATCGAGCTCTGCCGGACGGTAAAGGAGGCGGCGCCCTCAATCCACCTGCACGCCTTTTCCCCGGAAGAGATCCTCTACGGGTCCAGGCAGTCCCGCTTGAGCATCCACGACTACCTGCGGGAACTGAAAGAGGCCGGCATCGGCAGTCTGCCGGGCACCTCGGCCGAGATCCTCGACGACAGAGTTCGCAAGATCATCGCCCCCGGGCGCATCAGCACCGATCAGTGGATCAAGGTGGTGACCACGGCTCACTCCCTGGGAATCCGCACCAGTTCCACCATCATGTACGGCCACCTGGAAACCCCGCGCCACCGCGCTCGCCACCTGCTGCTGCTGCGCGACCTGCAGAGGCGCAGCGGCGGCTTTACCGAGTTCGTGCCTCTCAGCTTCGTCCATTCCGAGGCCCCCATGTTCGCCGACCGGCGAATCCCGGGAATCCGCGCCGGCGCCAGCCGAAACGAGGTGCTGAAAATGCACGCCATCGCCCGCCTGGCCCTCAATCGCGACATCCCCAATATCCAGGCCTCCTGGGTCAAGGAGGGACTCGAGTTGGGCCAAGCCTGCCTCGAAAGCGGCGCCAACGATTTCGGCGGAACCCTGATGAACGAAAGCATCTCAACGGCCGCCGGCTCCCCCCACGGCCAACTGGTCCGCCCCCGCGACCTCCGCCGCCGCATCCGCGAGGTCGGCCGCACCCCCGCCCTCCGCTCCACCCTCTACGCCACCCTGCGCCGCTTCCCGGACGAAAGCCAGGACGGCCAGGATCCCCTGGACATGCTGGACGACCGCCGCAAAAACCCCTTCGGCTCCTACCACCAGCTCATTCAGCAGAAACAGTTTCGGTTCAGCAGCCGGGGCAGCCGCTCAAATTCCTGACCAGCACTACTCGTCAGAGGTGGGAGCAGAGTGTTTCCGGCAATGCAACAAGTTCCCCGGCTTCCCGCTACCTGCCGCTAGAATGCAAGGATAACCTCCGATGAGAAAATACTTGAAACGCGCACTCTTGTGGGGTGGCGGAGCGCTGGTCCTGGCCCTGGTAGCCACATCAACGATCCAGTGGTGGCATTCGCATCTCGCGTTGGAGCGCAATCCGGCGCCTGGGGAGATGGTAGTTGTCGATGGGCGTCAGATGCACCTGCTCTGTCAGGGGCAAGGCAGCCCTGCGGTCATTCTTGAATCGGGGATTCCCGGCGCCTCTATCGGATGGACCTCCGTGATCGAGGACATCGCCTCGTTCACAAGGGTGTGCGCGTACGACAGGGCCGGATATGGCTGGAGCGAGTCCGGCTCGGAACCTCGTACGATCAGCAACATCACCGGAGAGCTCCGGGGACTGCTCCGTAACGCTGGCGTGGACCCGCGGTACGTTCTGGTCGGTCACTCTTTCGGCGGCTTGGTCGTGCAGGTGTATGCCAGCCGGTTCCCGGACGAAGTGGCCGGAATGGTGCTGGTCGACTCATCTCACCCCGACCTGGCCCGTCGCACCGGGAACTTGGATCGGATGGGTCGTGTCGCTTTCAGACTGAGACTTCTGGCGCCGCTTGGCATCGCTCGTCTCATGATCGATGTGCCTAGCGGCAACCCGGAATCCCGTCCCGGCTCAGTGCGGGCGACGGAGAAGGAAGTTCTGGCGACGACACGTTCGTTTTGGGCCATGGCGTCAGAGATGGCAGGTCTGCGAGAAAGTCTGAACCAAGCCGCCGAGGACCGCCCGAGACTCGGGCGAAAGCCGCTTGTTGTCCTTACGGAGGGACGGCGCCGAATGGAATTCTGGCATGGGATGCAGGAGCAGTTTGCGGAGCTGTCAGACAGCAGCGAGTGGCGGGTCGTCGATGGAGCCGGTCATTTCATCCACCAGGACGAACCCGAAATCGTTGTGGATGCGATTCGCCGTGTAGTGGAATCCGCTCGCGGACAACCGAAGGAATTAGTTGAGTAGTTGGAACCAATTGTATTAGCGGTTCTGCAATCCCTTGGTGATGAGGGTGTTCGACTGACTTGCCTGGTGGAATCCACCGGTAATTTCGGGTTCTCGTGTGGAAGCCCCGGTCAGGTATTGGACTCACCGCCCTCAGGGCCGTAGAACAGCACCCAAACCGCGAAGTCGGAAGAGAAATCTTCAAATCGATGCGGTTGACCGGCGGCTACGAACAGAAAGGAGCCAGGTTCGACCGCGTGTCTCTGTTCGCCATCGAAGAAGACCCCCTTCCCCCGAGCCACCAGGTAAACTTCGTCGCGGATATGGGGCTCTTGCGGATCCCGGCCCTCGGGCTGGTACATCTCCACTTCGAGCGACCCATGGGAGAAGATGGGAACGGCCAGATTGCCGGCAGGAGGGGGGCCCTTGGATATCGCCTCCTCGAAACTCACGTGTATGGCTTGAGTCGATTGATTCATGGTGCCTCCAACCGTTGACCTGCCCCCAAGAATGGCACTTCCCGCTGACTTCTTGATAACGAATACAGCAGATCCGACCGTTTTTTATCAAGCCCCAGGTTCTTGGGACAACCAGGGGACGTTGTTGAATTAGTGGAATAAGTTGAATTCGCGGTTCTCTTATCCCTTGCCGATGAAGGTGTTCGCGTGGTTCTCCAGGTGAGGGGTCTGTGCCCGTTCTCCACCCGTTCAGTGTGAGCAAGGTTTTTCCGGCCATGCAACATCCTCTCCTTTCTCCACAACCTCCCCTGCTCCCTCTTCTTCCCGGTCCCACGGACGTCCGAAAACGTCCCGCAATGTTAAGCAGGTAAAACTCAGGACTCAGGGGTATACTGGATATAGAGAAACTACACCCTGACCGACAAAGCTCACGGATTCTGGAGGTGTCTGATGGGAATCTTTCCCAACGGTAACGCTTGCAGAGGAAGTTTGACGCTCTTCCTCGGAGCCTTGGTCATTCTTTGGGGGCATCAATCGGCATTTGCCCAGTCTCAGGACATCGAGCAACTCCGCAAGACGGCTGAGCAGGGAGATGCTGAGACTCAATTCAGCCTCGGCCAAATGTACTCCTTTGGCCGTGGAGTGCCTCAGGACGAAAAGCAGGCCGAAAACTGGTATCGCCGAGCCGCCGAGCAGGGACACGGCAGGGCTCGATTCATGCTGGGCGAGATGTACTACAGAGGTGAGGAAGTGCCCTGGGACGCACAAGAGGCCGTGAAGTGGTACCGACGGGCCGCGGAGGCCGGATTCGTTGGTGCCTTCCACAAGCTGGGTCTCATGTACGAATCGGGTGAGGGGGTGCCGAAGAATGAACGGGAGGCGCAGAAGTGGTACCGGAAGGCAGCGAGGTGGTACCAAGCGGCTGCCGAGCAGGGGAACGTTGAAGCGCAACACATGTTTGGTTCTCTGCACACAACAGGCAAGGGAGTACCCCGGGAGTACAACGAAGCGGTGAAGTGGTTCCGGATCTCCGCCGAACAGGGTGCGGCCATAGCGCAGTTGAAACTGAGCCGCATGTACGCCGATGGCTTGGGTGTGCCCCAGGACCACAGCGAGGCGGTGAAGTGGCTGCAGGCGGCTGCCGAGCAGGATCTAGCCACGGCTCAGTTCAGCCTCGCCCAGCTCTACGCCAAGGGCCAAGGCACGCCGGCAGACCACGTGAAAGCCTACGCCTGGTTGAATCTCGCGACCTCCCACGCTTGTTCCGGACCGACTGGCCAGGCAATCGGCCGAATCATGGACACGCTCAGAGAACAGATGACCGCCGAGCAACTGGCCGAAGCCGAGAAATTCGCGACCGAACTCCGGGAACGCGTCAAGGCCTCAAAATCGAGATGACCGCCGAAATCCTCACCTGTGCCCTGTAGCTGGCCGCCCGGCTTTGGGAGAACACCAATCGCTCCGACTTTCGATAAGCCGGGAGATTCAAGTATAATTTCGATGAGAAAGGGCAATCGCCGTGAAGAAAAAGCCTGCCAGGAGCGACTTGAAACGCCTTGATGCGATGAGCGACTCGAATATCGATTACTCCGATATTCCGGCACTCGATGCCGCCTTTTTTCGGGATGCGCGGGTGGTAGTCCCGCCCCGGAAAAAGCAGCTTACCGTGCGTCTGGACGCAGACGTGCTGCAGTGGTTGAAAGGCCAGGGCAAAGGTTACCACAGTCGGATCAATGCCATCCTGAGGGCCTACTATGAAGCCCATCAAGATCGGGCCAAGCCAGGGTAGCAAGCAGCGGCACTTAGCGCTTCGGTGAGTAACCCTTGGCACACCGAAACCCGATATTCGGACTCCGCTCCCGAGGGCGCGCGAAGCTTCGATAGGCGCAAGTCAAATACTTCGCCGCATCCGCCCACGACCCCCCGCGCAGCACGCGGTACATCCCCTCATCGGGTCCGCCTGGATTCTTCTGGGTAGACCGCTCGTAGTAGAGCCGCTCATAGCGGTCAGAGCACCACTCCCACACATTACCCGCCATGTCGCACAGTCCGAAGGTATTCTTCGGGAACCGGCAGACGGCGCGGGTGCCGTCGAGCCCATTGAAATGCGCCTGCCGGCCCTTGGCCGGCTCCTCGTTCCCCCAGGGAAACTTCACCCCTTCGCCCAGCCCACGCGCCGCCCGTTCCCATTCGGCCTCGGTGGGAAGGCGTTTCCCCAGGGACTGGCAGTAGGACGCGGCCTCATGCCAATTCACGTTCACGACCGGATGTTCCCCCTCGCCCTCCGCGATCTCGCCGTCCACCCAATGGAACGGCGGTTGCCGCCCCGTCGCCTCCAGAAACCGCCCATAGGCCTCGTTGGTCACCTCATGCTCATCGAGGTAGAACGGCCCGACCTGGATAGTCTTCGCCGGCCGATCGTCCTTGAGCAGTGTCGACCGCCGTTTCATCTCATCATCGGGAAGCGAATGGGACCGACCCCGCAGAAACTCCCCGCCGGGGACATAGACCATCCCCGGCTCGGCGGCGCCGAGTGGCATCACCGCGACCCCGACCAAGAAACAGGACAACCAGAGAAATTGGCGCTTACGCCGCGGCGGGCCGAACCGGCATTCGTGCCGGTCCGTGTTGCAGGGAACTGCATCGACTGAAGGTGGGGGGGAACGAAGCTGATCTACGCAAGCCCGCATTTCTCACCAGGGGGCATGATCATGGCGCAGAAATTTTCCCTTCAGCGCGTGCTCGTGACCGAAGAGCGTAGCGGTTTCTACGGTCGAGGGAGCATGTGCGCGCTGAAGGCAAAAGGACAAGCCAGAGCATGCCCAGCGCCGTCTGTTATCCGCAAACCCTTTACATGAAGCCAATCAAGGTGTTGAAGACAATTGACTTTTGTACTGCCTCCAGCGGCCTGGTGAGAAATGCGGGCGAGAGCTATCCGTAGATTTCCGAAATCTCATCCGTCGAGATGTAGCCGTTCGCACCCAGCGGATCGACGTAGACATAGGGACGTCCCGAAGGCGTGTTGCGGATCTCCCTGGACCAGTCTATCCCCAGGGCCGAGTAGATGGTCGCCAGAACGTTCTCGTTGCGAGGCTGTTCCTTGTGAGCCCAGCCCGTCTCCG
>JAPOZE010000109.1 GCA_026706225.1 Acidobacteriota bacterium | reverse complement strand
TCACGGGGGAGCCGGCGCCGACCTGGACAAGGGCCTCGACAAGGTGTGCCTGGAGGTTGACCGGCCCATCGCCGCGCTGGTCCGCGATCTGAAGCAGCGAGGTTTGTTGAACGAGACGTTGGTCGTCTGGGGCGGCGAGTTCGGCCGGACTCCGATGGGGGAAGTGCGCGACACCGTTGGCCGCAACCACCACATCGATGCCTTCACCATGTGGTTTGCGGGCGGCGGGACCAAGCCCGGCCAGACCATCGGCAAGACCGACGAGATCGGCTTCTCGCCGGTCGAGGACAGCGTTCACGTGCACGACGTTCAGGCCACCATCCTGCATCTGCTGGGGATCGATCACACCCGACTGACCTTCAAGTTCCGCGGGCGGGATGCCCGATTGACCGACGTCGGCGGCAAGGTCATCGCCAAGCTGCTGGCGTAGTCCGCCCTATTCCCAGACCCCCTTGGCGTCATGCCACCCATAGCGGCGCAGGCGTCCGACTCCGGGCATCGAGCAGGAGATGGCAGCGGCGTCGCCGGAGGCGTTCTGCAGGTAGATGGCGCCCAACTTGTTGCAATAACCCTCGGGGTTGAAGGTGAAGCGATCCCCGCTGAAGGTGATGGCGTCCGCAACCGGACCGGGCCTGGCGGAGGCGGGCGGGCCGCTCAGGCCGGCGCCGCTGAAGTCGACCTGGTCCGGCAGCACATAGGCTCCCACCAGCGGTTCCGACGGCCCCCGCAGGCCATCGCCGTCCAGGTCCTCGAACAGGCGGTAGGCCCGCTGTGTCGGCTGGAACCGCACCACCACCTCCCGGTTTCCGGCAATGGCCCGATAGCGTCCCCGGTTCAGATTGGAAAGCATGGTCTGAACCGCCGAATTCAACCGATGGACCTCCCAATAGCGGCTGAAGCCGGGCATCGCAAGCCCCAGCAGGATCAGAATCAGACCCGCGACCAGCACCGTTTCAAGAATACTAAATCCCTTTTTATCAGTAGAATAGATCAATTCGGCCCTTGAATCGAAGCAAATTCTTGCCGACATCTTGACAACCGCCATGGTTGCCTTATGATGGGTTCGGCAGTCGGCAATTTCCAAGACTACTGTGAACGCAACGCACGCCTCATGGCACCCCAATACAGGCTGGGCGTCACTGGAACGGTTCCCGCGCAGGAGGCTGTCCAGGGGGGCCGCGAGAGCGGTTTCACCCTGCTGGAACTGCTGATTGCCTCGGCGGTCCTGACCATCGGCCTGCTGTCGACAGCCTCCCTGCTGCTATTGGCGCTGTCCAGCCATTTTAACTCCAAACTGGAGGCGGCGGCACTCAGGATGACCCAGTCCACTCTGGAGGAACTGAAGTCCTTGCCGCTTGACCATGCCGGGCTGACCGATTCAACCGAATCGCTGACGCCCGGCCACGAAATCGACTTCTTGGCGCCTCCTTCTCCCTCCCATGCCAGGACCACCCTGGTGACGCTCCAATCGTTCGGCTCGACTCGAATCGAGTTCGAAACCCGCTGGCACGTTCGCACCCTTGACGGTCGAAAGGTGATCACCGGCGCCACCCGCAAGACCGGCGACCACTCCCCCTTCCGACCGGTCAACATGCGAATCGTAAGGCTTTACACCGCTCCCTCGCTGGGACTGTAGTCGTGGACCGATGAACCGGAAAAAGGCCAGGGCTCGGGGATTTTCCCTGCTCGAGCTGATGATTGTCCTGGGACTGGTCACCGCCATCCTGGGAGTGGTCCTCTCGACTCTGATGGAGGGGGACCGGGTTTCCATGCTCGGACGACAGGAATCAGAGATGCGCCGTCAACTCCGAGACATCCTGACTCTCATGGTGAAGGAGGTGCGTCGGGCCGGCCTTCCCCCTCCCAACGCCTACGACGGGCACTATCTGCGGTCTTCCGGCAGGTTGAATCTCGTATCCCGGGGAATCCTGGCCCAGAGCCATTCCGGCAAGCTGGTGTTCACGGGCGACATCAACGCCGACAATCGAGTGGATTACGTTGAGTACGCGCTGTCGGGCGCGACTCCCCCGATGACACTGACACGCCGGGCCGGACCCATAGGCGATGCCGGGACCCTGCCCGGCGGTTCCGCCCAAACGCTCTCCCGCCTCGTTGAACGCTGCCGCTTCGCTTATTTCGACGCTTCCGGGGAGGTCACCTCAAGGGCAGCCGAGGCGGCCAGCGTCCAAATCGACCTCACCCTTCGCAGTCAGGCTCCCGATTTAACCTCCGGCCGCCATCGGACCCTGAGTCGATCGGTTCGCGTCAAGCCGGACAACCCATGACCCGTTTGATTCACCCAAAGGCGTTCAGCTCAGGCAGTTCCGTCCCCCGGGAGGGCGGCGTGGCGCTGGTAGCCGCCCTGATGGTCCTTTCCATCCTGACTCTGGTGGGGTTGACTGCAACCTTCGTCACCACCACCGAAACCTTGATCAACCACAATCTTGGCTCGCGCCTGGTCAACCGTTATCTCGCCGAGTCGGCGGTCGAGGAAGCCCGCTCCAGGCTCCCGGCAATGCTGCCGGTGGCCGATCACGAAGCCGTCTATCTCCGCCGCGACGCCACCATCGACCCCACCGCGGGAACCCGGGACACCAACCCCTTCTTTGACCCGGCCTACGGCACTCACGGAATGAGGTCGGCCCGATTCATCGATTCCGACCTGGCCGGGGTGGAATTTGCCTGGGTGCGGGTCTCCCGGAAGACCGAAGAGCGCGCGGGCTATGAGATCGACGGTGATTCAACCAACAATGCCGAGGTTGTGGGTTACGGCTATGACAGCGGCGCTCCGGCATTGAAGGCCTTTCAATTCGTGGGATCGCGGGCCGGTCACTACGGTTCGCCGGTCTACCTGTTGACGGGGATGGCTGCCGCCCCCTCCGGTGCCAGGCAGATGGTTCGCACCGAGGTGGCTCGGCCGCCCATGCCCCCCTTGTCGGCGGCGCTCTACAACAAGACCGCAGTGCGATTGCTGAATGCGGCCACAATCATCGGAAACGATGGAAACGGCAGGGGCAATCTGGCCGGAATCGATACTCCGGGTGGAGTCTCCGGGGACACCAGCGCGGTCCGGGGTGCGCCCGCCATCGTCTCACCGGCGTCCTCCGGCCACAATATCGCCGCCCTGACAGCCCTGTTCCAACCCCCGCAGTCGATCCCCGTTCAAAGAGTGGACCCGGCTGTCACGGTTTCCTCGGGCATTTTCTCGGGAACCAACCTGCGGCTGGGTCGACCCGGAACCGACCGCCGGGTCCCGACATTCGCGGACGGGGACTTGATGGTTTCGGGGAACTCCGAAGGACAGGGCGTCCTGATCGTCAACGGAGACTTGACGGTGTCGGGTTCCTTCCGCTACGAAGGGGTCATCCTTGTCAACGGCCGGTTGAGGCTCAAGGGATATTCGGTGGGTTCAGGCAACGGGATCAGCATTCGGGGAGCCATCGTTTCCCACCCGGCGAAGGGGACTGCTCCCTCGGTAATCGAAGGAGAAAGCACTCGAATCCGCTATTTCTCCCGGATCGTGGCAGCCCAGCATCAGGCTCTCCGGCATGCCCGGCTATCCTTCCGGCCACTTACCAGGCTCCAATGAGCGAGGCTCACAGCCTGCCGGTGACCCCGAGATACCAGGAGACCAGTTGCTCTCCCCAAAGGGCCACGCCGATGGCTGCGATTCCGAGAAAGGACCCGAAGGGAAGCGGGTAGCGGTAATCCTTGCCGGTGAGCCTGATGTAGGTCAAACCGATCAGAACTCCCAGCACGGATCCCAGCATGATGGTCAGCAAACCCAGCTTGACCCCCAGGAAGGCTCCCACCATACCCATCAGCTTCAGATCCCCGCCTCCCAATCCCTCCACTCTCTTCAGCTTGAAGTAGACGGCTCCGACCAGCCAGAGAAATCCACCGCAGACGAAGGCTCCCAACAGAGAACTGGCCATCCAGCTCCAGCGACCGCCGGTACCCGGCAGTCCCGCCCATTGCAGGAGAACCGTTCCGGCATTGTCCTCGATTCCGACCAGCAGGCTCAGAACAATTCCGAGCGTGATTCCGGGCAGAGTGATGACGTCCGGCAGAAGCCGATGGTTCAGGTCGATGAAAACCAGCACAATCAATGCCGAAAAAAAGACCAATAGTACTGCCGTCTTCCACTGGAGCCCGTAACTGGCATAGGTGCCCCAGAAGATGGCCGTCACCAGTGCCTCGACTACCGGATACTGCCAGCAGATGGTTCCCTTGCAGAACCGGCATTTCCCGCCCAGCACCAGGAAGCTGATCAGAGGGATGTTGTCGTAAGGCTTGAGGGCCTGGCCGCAGTGTCTACAGGAAGACCTGGGCGATACGATGGATTGCCGGCGAGGAATTCTGAAAATGCAAACGTTGAGAAAGCTGCCGATCTTCAAGCCAAGGGAGATGAACACCCATTCCATTAGTGACATGGCAGGTCTAAAGGAATCTAAAGGTTGAGTATATCGGAGTAGATCCTGCGGGTTTCCGCTACCATCCGCTCCACGGAAAAAGCCGACCGGACCCTGGCGGCCGCCCGCTCCGCCTGACGGCGGGCCAGGCCGGGATTGCTCCTGGCCCGCAACACGGACCGCACCAACGCCTCGGGGCTACCCGCCGGAAACAGAAACCCGGTCTCTCCATCGATCACCGCTTCGGGAATCCCGCCGGTGCGGCTGGCGCAAAGGGGAACTTGGCGGGACATGGCCTGAAGCAGAACCGATCCCAGGCCCTCGGCCAGAGAAGGATGCACCAAGAGATCCAAGCCCGGCAGGATGCCATCCAGGTCGGACACAAATCCCGTCATAACGGCCCGGCCCTGGAGGCCCAGCTCCCGGATCAACCGTTCCAGCTCCTCCCGGAGCGGTCCTTCTCCCACAACGGCAAGCCGGGAGTCGGGGTGGGTATTCAGGATCTCGGAAAACCCCCGGATCAGCAACGCCTGCCCCTTCTCCGGGGTGAAGTGGCCCACGCATCCGATAAGGAACTCGCCGTCGGCCGCGCCCAGGCGCCGCCGCGCGCTGGAGCGTTGCTCCGGAAGCGGCGCCGCCGGGGTATCGACGCCATCGTAGACGACCTCGACCTGACCCGGTTCCAGACCCTCCTCAATGAGCAGATCGCGGACGTAGCGGGAAACGGCGATAACCCGGCTGGTCTGCCGGGCATATTTGAACTTCCACCAGGGGTTGCCGCGGATGCTGAAGGCGACTCTGCGGGCTGCCACGACTCCGCCGCCATAACCGAAGGTCTTCAGCCAAACGGCCAGCCCCAGCGTCCGAGAATCGTGAGCGTGAATGAGATGGGGACGGAATCGGCCAACCAGCCTGGCCAAGGCCGCCAGGGAGACGAGGTCCCACTCGGAGGACAGGGAAAGTGCACCAACCGGCACCTCCAACTCGGCGGCACGGGCGGCCAGAGGACTCCCCTTGCGTGCGGCCAGAAATTGATGAATCCCCTGTTGTTTCAGCCCTCCGATCAGAATGTGCAATTGCTGCTGACCGCCCCGCCAGGCGGGTCCGGAATCCAGGTGAAGGATCCTCATGGTCAATGGACCAGTCCCTTCATTCGCCCTGAGGCCCGAGAGCTGCAATCCACGACTGTTCAGACCTGACGGCTTTCACGGGAGGCTGCCCCGGTCATCCCCGGGCTTTTCCCCGGCCGCCTGGCCGGGCGGTTGAGACCGTTGCAGATCCCAGAGCTTGGAATACTTGAGGAAATTGTAGTAGGCGGCGAAGGCGGAAATCAAAAAGCCCT
>JAPOZE010000508.1 GCA_026706225.1 Acidobacteriota bacterium | reverse complement strand
TGGACCTTGAAGCCGGGAGGAGCCACTTTCTGGATGGCTTCGGTCTGATCCACCACGTTTTGAATGACGTCCACGTGGTACTTGAGCCAGTGAAACCCCCGCCCGGCCACGTTGACCGCTTCCTCGGCCATGCCCTCGGGGGGTTGAGAGGCCGTCCAGGCCGCCACCGGAACCCAGGAACGCACCCGCGGCCCGATCAGCTTCCAGCAGGGCAAGCCCAGGTACTTGCCCATCAGGTCGTAGACGGCCATGTTGATGGCCAGGTTCCTGGTGTCGCCGATCCAGTCGAAGGCGCTCGATCCCACGTAGCGGGAGGAGGGATCGTTCTCGGGAAGCGGCCCCCAGCTCTCTCCGATGCCTTCCAGGCCGCTTTGGGTCTTCACAATGTAGATCGTGCGAAGCTGGATTCCCAATCCGTGATAGCGGAACAGCCAGCGCGCATTGTAGTCGTGGAAGGGAGGGCAGACCTCGTGGGCCTGGATGTCGGTGATCTTCAGGGCTTCGCGGGCTTTCCCGGACAGCGCTCCCCCCAGCCACCCGGGCACGGCCAGTCCGGCCAGACCCAGGGCGCCCGAGGTCAGGAATTCACGGCGAACCAGGGACGACATGGGCGACTCCTCTCGGATGCGGAACGTCTGACCGCAGGCGGCCAGGCGCAGGACGATTTGAGGGACATTGCGGCGTGATGCTATCACAATCCCGCGACCGGGGCGCCAACAGCATCAGGGGCCGTCGACGGCTCGCACATGGAGAGCGTGGAGCTGAGGCGTCCCCCGGCCCCGGGTCATTCTCAACCGCACCCGAAGCGGGCCGGACGTTTCCGGAAGGCGCTCTCCCCCGTCTTGCCAGCGCAAGGGTACCTCGAAACCGTCCCGCTCGATGGCCACCGACTGCCCCATGCCAAAGCCTTCCAGGGGAGACTGGCGCACTCCATCCAGCAGCTCGGCTTCCAGGCGCGCGCCCCCCGAGAGCCCGCTGACGTTGACGGTGAGCCGGTGGCGGCGCCACGTCGGCCCCGGAGGCCTCAGCGGCAACGAAGTCATCTCCCCGGACTCCCGGCCGGCTTCCAGGGCCAATCCGTAGAGGCGGTGACGACCCACCCTGGCCAGCCCGATGCTGCCTTCGGAACTGTAGTAGATCCACCACTCGCTTCCGACCTCCAGAAAACTGGAAATCCGGGGCACCCCCTGCTCCCAGGGCTGACCACCGGGTTCGAGCTGGATGCGGCGGGAGGTCCACAGCCCGAAACCGATATTCTCCTTCTCCTCCGGCTCGGTCGCCCAACCGGTGAACCGCATGCGATAACCTCCCCCGTCGGGCTCGTGGTGTCCCACAAAGGCCCACCAGTAACTGTCCTCCTTCAGGACTACCGCAGCGGCATGGAGGGTGCTGTTGCGAGGAACCTCGTCGAAGGCATAGTGGCGGGCATTGTGGGGCGCGCGCACGAACCTCCGGCCGTCGGGCGAAGTGGCCACGTCCGCAATGAAGCCGTGGGGGCCCTGAGTGTGCAGGAACATCAGGTAACGCCGATCCGGAGGGGCTGCTTCGTCCCGGATCAGGTCCACCGGCAACTCGTACTCGTTGGAGTTGAGGCCGGGTTGGAGCGAAAAGCAGATATTGGTCTGGCGCCCCCCGAACCGCACCAGGCCCAGGTCCGGCTTGCTCCAACGAATCCCGTCGGAAGACTCCGCATAGCCGGCTCTTCCCTGCTGCAACCGGTCCACGTACCCCCCATACCACATCCTGAACCGATGGCCTTCCTTGAGCACGCCGGCCGCGCCCAGGCTGCCCGCGTCCCAGGAGCCCGGAGGCCCCGTGTTCAGCACCGGGGTGGCCGGGGTCACCTTCCAGTCGGTCCCGTTCCTGGAGAAGGCATGGTAGAGACCGAAAGTGACCCTGCCGATGGCCTGGCTCATTCGGTTCACGCCGTTGAAATACATGCGGAACCCCTCACCGTCCCGGATCACCTCGGCATTGAAGCCACCCGAGCCTCCACCCGAGGGATCGGGGATGGCGGCCTTGTCCAGGACCGGATTGCCGGCAAAGCGGGTGAGGGGATTCTCCACCATGCGAGTCCCCCGCAGCTCCCAGTCCAGGTCCAGCAGCACCGGGAGCGAGGTTCGACCGGTGGCCGGAGCCCGGGTGGAGAGCTCGAACCAATCGATGTCAAGCTCCTGGCCGGGGTGGCGGCTCTCCAGGAAGACGTAGTCCGCCTCCCCGGGGGTTTCCGGCACCAACTGCTGCACGGAACCATGGCGTCCATTCTGTTCCCGGGCGATCTTTTCCCTCTGGGCGCCGGTGATGGGCTGCTTCAAGTTCATCAGGTAGCGCCCGTCGCAGTAGATCCGAGCCGGGCCGGCAGCATCGGGTATCACCAGGACCCAGGTGTGCCAGTCCCGGTGGTCCAGCCCGCGCACCGGGGTTCGTTCCCGCCAGGGATCGGCCGCATTCACCAGAATCTGCCAACCCTGGATTCCGAAAGAGATCCCGTGGGTCGGGCAGGCCCCCAGGCTGAATGCCCAATTCCCCAGGGCCCGGCTCTTCAGCCCCAGGGTAAACAGCGTGCGGCCGGCTTCCCCGGTGCAGAGCAGTTTCAGCCGCAGGTAGAGCGGACCGGCGGACACCCTTGGAATGGACTGCCGGCAACGCGAATAGCGGGTGTCGAGACCGGTCCGGAGGCGATGAAAGTGCGGGAAGTCCCGGTGCCCGAAGGGATTGATTTCCGAGTCGGTCCAGATATTTGTGAAGGACCCTCGGCCGCCGGACGTTCCATAGCGCTGCGGCTCGGCCCCAGACCCGGAACCGCTGTCCTCGTCGACGTCCGGATCACATCCGGCGGCCAGCGCCGGCAGCACCGCGGCTGCCGCCAGAAAGGACCTGCGTCCCAAAATCGCCATGAAATCCTCCTTCCACGCTCTGCGCCCGTTTGGAATTGACCGGCCAAGGTCCCTGTTATATATTTTGTTGGCGAAATTGTAATTTACAACATCCTGCAAGAACTCCAAATCGTTATGCCATTTTCGGGCAATTGGCCCCGGGGGATGCAATGAACCATCTGTTCAGCCATCTCTGTCTCGCCACGGTTCTTGTCCTGTCAGCCCAATCCTCGATCCCCGTCGCCCTCGGCGCGGATGAGGACATCAGCTTCGACCGGGACATCCGGCCCATTCTGGAGCAGCATTGCCGGAGTTGCCACAGTGCGGAGACCCATCTGAGCGGACTGGCGGTCGACACCCTGGAGGCGCTGCTGGACGGGGGTGCGTTGGATGGACCGGCTGTGATTGCCGGCAACAGCGCCGCCAGCCCCTTGATCTCTAGACTCAAGGGCGACACCGAACCGGCAATGCCGATGGACGGCTCCCGGCTGACGGACGGAGAGATCAGCCGGATCAGCGCCTGGATCGACCAGTTGAATCCGGCCGATGTGGCGGCCGACCGCGCCGCGGGCGGCTCCAGGAGCTGGCCCTGGACCCGGTTGGCTCCGCCCGAGATCCCGACGGTAAAGCAGCAGCAGTGGGTCCGAAATCCGGTTGATGCGTTCGTCCTGTCCGCCCTGGAAAAGAAGGGCATGGAGCCGGCCTCTCAGGCATCCCGGCGCGCCTTGTTGAGAAGAATCTACTTCGGTCTGAGCGGTCTGCCGCCCTCTCCCGAAGCCATGGCCGCCTTTCTCGAAGACCCCTCGGAGGACGCCTACCGCGACGCCATCGAGAAACTGCTGCACGATCCGGCCTACGGCGAGCGTTGGGGACGGCATTGGCTGGACCTGGTGCGCTACTCGGACACGGTGGGCGAGTCCGTCGACTACCCCCGGCCCCACATGTGGCGCTACCGGGACTACGTGGTCCGCGCCTTCAACCGCGACATGCCCTACGACCGCTTCATCCGGCAGCAGCTCGCCGGAGACGCCTACAGAAACTATGGGGCGGAGGGCAAGATCGCCACCGGGTTCCTGCACCAGTGGGTGTTCGTGCAGCGAGTGGATTCTCCCCAAACCCGACGGGACTACCTCAACGACGTGGTCGGGACCACCGGTTCCGTGTTCCTGGGAATGACCCTGGGCTGCGCCCGCTGCCACGACCACAAGTACGATCCCATTCCCACGAAAGACTACTACCGAATGGAGGCCTTCTTTGCTCCGGTGACGGTCGGCCCTGAACCCGTGCCCTTCACCCCCTACGAGCTTCCGGAACTCGAGCCCGGGCGCTGGAAGAAGAAGGCCGAGGACTGGAAGGACCTGCTGGACCGGCGCAAGGAGGAAGGCGCCAAGTTCAAGGCCGAGCTGGCGGCGCGGGTGGCTCCCCACTACCAGCTCATGGCGCCCCAGGATCTCAAGGATTGGGTGGTCTCCGATCTGAAACGCACCCCTTTCCCCAAGAGATCCCTCTACACCAAGGAGGACGTGGAACGGCTGCGACTGATTTCACGACAGGGCCAGCGTTTTGCCAACGTCAACAGCCCCGACTACTACAAGGCCATGGCCTTTGTGGCCTCGCAGGGGTTTCGCGCCCACACCGCCGGCCCCCCGACCACCTACCTGCTGAAAGGGGGCAACTACAAGCTGCGGGGAGAGGTGGTGGAACCGGGAGTGCTGAGCGCCGTTACCGGTCATTCCCGGCCGGTCGACTACAAGGGCCTGGATATCCGTTCTTCGCGAGGAAGCTCCCGCAGGCTGCTGGCCGAATGGATCGCCAGCCCCGACAACCCCCTGACGGCCCGGGTGATGGTGAACCGGATCTGGCAGTACCACTTCGGCCGCGGCCTGGTGTCCACGCCCAGCGACCTGGGCAAGAACGGCGGGGGCACGGTCCACCGGGAGCTGCTGGATTGGCTGGCCTGGCAGTTCGTCCGGAGCGGGTGGAGCATCAAGGAGATGCACCGGATCATTCTGCAGTCCAACGTCTACCGGCAATCCCTGCGGACACCCCATCTGAAAGCTTACAAGAAACTGGACAGCGACAACCGCTACCTGTGGCGGCGAAACCCCATCCGATTGGAAGCCGAAATCATGCGGGACAGCGTATTGGCTGTCAGCGGACAACTCAATCCCTCCATGGGAGGCCCGCCTTTCTTCCCCGATATCGACGATGCCGTTCAGCGGCGCGCCGGGGTGTGGTGGGAGCCTTCGCCGCGGGAGGAACGCAGCCGCCGCAGCCTCTACGTGCTGCAGTGCCGATCCCTGCAGCTCCCCATGGTGGCGGTGTTCGACGGCCCCAATATCAACGAGAGCTGCCCGGTCAGGGACGTCACCACCGTGCCCCCCCAGGTCTTCTCCCTGCTCAACAGCAGATTCTCCCACGAACAGGCCCGCTTCATGGCGGACCGCATCCGGCGGGAGGCGGGCGACGACCCCCAACGCCAGGTGGAGCACGCCTTCCAACTGGCCTTTCAGAGGTCTCCATCGTCCCTGGAGCGCGACGAGTGCCTGGGCTTTCTGAGAGAACACCAGGTGGAGCCGGACCTCCCCCCCAAGGTGACGCTGCGGGCCATCCGCTTCGGAAACGACCTGGGTAAGTCTCTGGACAGGCAGAAGGAACCGGGAGGCGACCGGCTGGCGCGTCTCTGTCTGGTGCTCATCAATATGAACGAGTTCATCTTCCTGGAATGAGTTCCGTCTCAACCAGGCGTCCGGAAGGACAAGAAGCAAGAGGAGCGATCATGGCCAAGAGTGAGTTCGAGGTTTGTTCGCGGGTGGAACGGCCGGACTATGGCCCAGATCGACACCCGATACCGCCGCCGCTGGGGATTCCGGCCCCTGGCGC
>JAPOZE010000682.1 GCA_026706225.1 Acidobacteriota bacterium | reverse complement strand
GATGGGCAAGGCCTTGCCAGTGTTGTGCGGGCGGGACGCCCGCGTTCCCGGGTGGGCTTCATTCCGTGACGCCGTCACAGCTAAGGAGGTCCATCGGTCTTGGTCTCGATTCGTCTTCATGAACGATCGGCCGTTTTTTCCCGATTGGTTCGCACGGCAGGGCGGTAAGGATGGAGGGTGGGCAAACACGTACACGCTTGTCGAGAATGCAGCCCCGTTGAGCCACCAAGCCCCACACCGCTTCTCTTGGGTCCGACCGAAACAGTGTGCCATAATCGCCCTAGTGGAAGTTCAGCGAGTACCTGTCACAACTCGCCTGGGCGGATGACCGGGGTGCCCGATTGCGGGAAGTCCCTGAAACCAAGTTCCTATGGTAGTCATTCTTCTAACGCTGGCGCTGGTGTCGCTGCTGTGGCCGACAACAGCCCTGGGCCAGAAGGCCCCGGTTCAGGAGCAGGGCCGGCCGGTGCAGGTCCTGGACTACGGATACGTCTCATCCGAGGAGTGCCAAAGGTGCCATCCGCAGAACCACGCCAGTTGGCACGCCTCCTACCACCGGACCATGACCCAGGTGGCAACGCCGGAAGCTCTGGCCATTCCCATTGAGCAGGTGGAGTTGAAACTGGAGGGCCAGACCTACCATTTGAAGCGGGAAGGGGATCGGATATGGGCGGATATGCCCCACCCGTCCATGGGGCGCATCAAGAGGCGCATCGTCCTGACCACGGGCTCGCACCATTTCCAGATGTACTGGTTTTCCAGCGGCTCGACCCGCAAGCTGGAGCTGTTTCCCTTTGTCTACGCCATCCAGGAAGGCCGCTGGATCCCCGAAAAGTCCACCTTCCTCATGCCGCCCTCACCCCGGATTTCCACTCAGCCGGGGCGCTGGAACCAGGCTTGCCTGCAGTGCCACACCACTTTGGGCCGCCCCCGGGTAGCCACTCTGGACAACATGGACACCCAGGTGGCGGAGTTCGGCATTGCCTGCGAAGCCTGCCACGGTCCGGGGGGGCGGCATGTCCAGGTCATGAGCCGGCCGGGCAGCCTGGAAGCCTATCGCAGCGGCAAACTCGAGCTGAATATCGTCAATCCTGCCAAGCTGCCCCACGACCGTTCCTCCCAGGTCTGCGGACAGTGCCACAGCGTCTTTACCTTCGGTGACCAGCAGGAACTGGTCCAGTGGTTGAACCACGGCTTTTCCTACCGGCCGGGACAGGATCTCAACGACAGCCGCTTCCTGATCCGCTTTCACCAGAGTCGGGGCGCTCCCCAGATGGAAGCCTATCTGAAGGCGCAGCCACGGTTCCTGGAGTCGGTCTTCTGGTCGGATGGAATGGTTCGGACGGCCGGAAGAGAGTACAGCGGGCTTCTGGAGTCGGGGTGTTACCAGGTGGGTCAGATGTCCTGCCTGTCCTGCCACCGCCTGCACAAGGCGCCGGAGGATCCCCGGCCCCTGAAGTCCTGGGCCAACGACCAGTTGCAGCCGGGCATGGATACCAATCAGGCCTGTCTGCAGTGCCACCCCGACTTCGAGTCCAGGCTGGAGGAGCACACCCGTCACCGGCCGGGTTCTCCCGGAAGCGAATGCTACAACTGCCACATGTCTCACACCTCCTACGCCCTGCTGAAGTCCATTCGCAGCCATCAGATCAGCAGCCCCACGGTGGCTGCCAGCCTGGAAACGGGGCGGCCCAACGCCTGCAACCAGTGCCACCTGGACAAGACCTTGGCCTGGACGGCCGACAACCTTCAGAAGTGGTACGGGGTGCCCAGGCCCAAGCTGTCCAGGGAAGAAGAGACCATCGCGGCCTCGGTGCTCTGGACCTTGAAGGGCGATGCCGGCCAGCGGGCGCTCATGGCCTGGAGTCTGGGGTGGGAACCGGCCAGGGCCGCTTCCGGTTCGGGCTGGATGGCGCCCTATCTGGCCCAGTTGCTGGAGGATCCCTACGATGCCGTGAGGTTCATCGCCTATCGTTCGCTCCGGCAACTGCCCGGTTTCAGCGACTTCCGGTACGACTACGTGGACTCTCCGCAGCAGCGGGCCCAGGCTCGTCTCAAGGCCCTGGAGATCTGGCGCCGTGCCGGCCGGCAACATCGGAGGGCAAACGGGTCTGCCGTCCTGTTCGATGGCCGTGGCAACCTCCGGCAACGGGCCTTCGATCGCCTGCTGAGCCAGCGGAACGACTATCCCCTGGGCCTGGCCGAGTAGACGGGTCCGGCTTGCCTCCCAGTGTCTTGTCTCAGAACCAAGGTCCGGAATTGCGAGACTGCATGATCAAGCGGGTCCTGGCTCCGTTGCCTGTCCTGGCCATGGTTGTTCTGTGGGTTGGCCCCCAGCTTCTGGCCCAGTCGGAGGACTATCGCAAGGCGCTGGCCAGCTATCGGAACCAGCGTTACCTGGAGGCCCTGGTCCGGATACAGCAAGCCGTAGCCGCGGAAGACGACAAGGCGGGCTACTACCTGCTTCAAGGAGATATCTACAGCGCCCTGCATCAGTTCAGCGACGCCGAGGCCTCGTTGCGCCGAGCGGTTGAATTGCAGCCCGATCTGGCCAGGGCCCACTTCCAACTGGCCGTTCTTTTCCTGCGGGACAACAAGTATCGCCGGGCGGCGACCGCTCTGGAGCGGGTTGCGGCCATCGAGCCCGGCAACTTGAGAGCCCGTCTCCTGCTGGGCAGCGTCTACTGCCTTCAGCTCAATCTCGACAGCCTGGCCTTGAAGCAGTTTACAGCGGTAGCAGAGGCCGATCCCCGATATCCCGCGGTTCAATTCGGACTGGGGAGACTCCTTTTCAGGCAGGGCAGGGACGGTGAGGCCGTCGAGCGCTTCAGATCGGAGTTGGAGTCTCATCCGGAACATGCCGAGGCCCGTTTTCACCTGGCCAAGGCCCTGCTGAGAATGGGCCGCGGTGAGGAGGTTGTGGATCACTTGCAGGCGCTCCGCGGCAAAAAGGTGGACCAGGCGGAGCTTCACTTCTTCCTGGCCAAGACCTACCACCGCTTGGAGCAACCGGCCAAGGCCATTGAGGCGTTGCTGCAGGGGATCGACCTCAAACCCGACTTCCCGGACGCCCACTACCTGTTGGCCCGCCTCTACCTGGAGACGGGGCGCCCCCGGGATGCTCGGAAGCAGATGGATCGGTTCGAACAGATACGCGACCGGGAGGGCCGGGGCCGGCTGAGGCCATGAGGGCGTGGAAGGAATTTTCCACGACGGGGCACGAAGAAAAACCAAAACGGCTATAAGACTTTGAAGACAAGAGGGTTCCCATCCTGTACCTGGCGGTCCGGCGAAACAGGCGGGCTGCGATCGGCCGTTTCCACCCCCTCGGAGCCAATCCTAGACTTTGTCCTCTCTTCCAAAGCCCTGTCGGTCTTGATTGGGATGTATCTGGTGCTCTCGGCCGGGGGGCTCCTTGGGGCGGACCCGGTTCCCCGGTTCACCAATGTCAGCGGCTCCAGCGGCATCCACTTCCTCCATATCAATGGCCCCGAAAAGACCAAGCCCTACCTGTTCGAGGCCAAGGGCGGCGGGGCCGGCTTCTTCGATTACGACAACGACGGCTGGCTGGATCTGATCATGGTTCAGGGGTCCACCCTGGAACGATTTCGCAAGGGAGACAACCCGCACGGCTCGCTCTATCGGAACCAGGGAGACGGAACCTTTGAGGAGGTGACCCGTAAGGCGGGTTTGACCCGGCCGGCCTGGGGGATGGGAGTCACGCTGGGGGACTACGACAACGACGGCTTTGTGGACGTCTACTTGAACAACTTGCAGGCCAACATCCTGTACAGGAACCGGGGAGACGGCACCTTCCAGGACGTCACCTCACAGGCAGGTGTGGGAGACGCCGGGTTGAGCTCCTCTTCGGCCTTTGGCGACTACGACCTGGACGGGGATCTGGATCTCTATGTCTGCAACTATGTTCGCTACAACTTCGATAGTCTGCCCCCACCAGGATCGAAGCCCATCTGCAACTATCGGGGAGCTCCCGCCTTTTGCGGTCCGATTGGTCTGGAGGGGGCGGCCAATCGGTTCTACCGAAACAATGGAGACGGAACCTTCTCGGACGTCACCGAGGCGGCGGGGTTGAACGTGAAAAACCGCTATTACTCCCTGGGGGTGGTTTGGGCCGATCTGGACAGTGACGGGGACCCGGATCTCTACGTGGCCAACGACAGCACGCCCAATCAGCTCTTTGTCAACCAGGGAGACGGAACCTTCGAGGAAATGGGTTTTCTGAGCGGCCTGGCGACCGACGCCGACGGGCGTTTCCAGGCTGGCATGGGAGTGGATGCGGCCGACTATGACAACGACGGGCGACTGGATCTGTTCGTGACCAACTTCGCCGACGACTACAGCACGCTCTACCACAATCGAGGGCAGCTCCTGTTCGAGGACGTGAGCCAGCAGGCCCGGCTGAGCCAGCCGGAGTGGATGCTGGTCGGCTGGGGGGCGGGATTCTACGACTTGAACCATGACGGCTGGAAGGACATCTTCCACTCCAACGGCCACGTGTATGCGCTGGTGCTGACGGCCGGCTGGTCGGACCGCTATTACCAGCCTTCTTCCTTCTACCTGAATCGAAAGGACGGAACCTTCAGGGATGTGAGAGAGTCGGCCGGACCGGATCTGCAGAAAGAGCTGCTGGGCCGGGGCATGGCCTTCGGAGATCTGGACAATGACGGGGACATCGACTTCATCATCGGCAACCTCAACGGGACTCCCCAGCTCTTCAGGCATGAAGGCGCCGGTCCCAACCATTGGGTCATGTTCCGCGCCAGGGGGACCCGGAGCAACCGTGACGGCATCGGCGCCCGCATCACGGTGGTCGCCGGCGAGCTCCGCCAGGTCCGGGAGATCAAGCGAACCGTCGGCATCTTCTCGGCCAGCGACCCCAGAGCCCACTTCGGCCTGGGGGCCGCCGAGCGAATCGACAAGGTGCAGGTGAAGTGGCCCAGCGGGGTGACGCAGGAATTTCGTGACGTTCCCGCCGACACCCACTACCGGCTTGACGAGGAGAAGGGTCTGGAGAAGGAGTTCTGAAACGCGGGCTACAGGGCTCCCGCCTTGCGGTAGATGCGCTTCCGGTAGGCTTCGTGGCTCCGCGATGCTTCCTGGTTGACCTCGGTGCTGCGCCCACGGTAGTCGAGCACGAATCCCCGGCGATGGGAGTCGGTGTTGTTGGGACCGCTGCGGTGGATGGTGAGGAAGTGGTGGATGGAGGCGTCTCCCGGCTGGAGCAGGGCCGGGACTTCCGGATAGAGTTCGGGGTCGGGCGGTTCGGAGAGGGCTTTGGTGAACAGGGGCAGTCCCGTCCGGGCATGGGGGATTTCTCCCAGGCGGTGGCTGCCGCGGACGAAATGGACGGCGCCGTTTTCGAGGGTGGTCTCGTCCAGGGCGATCCACGTCACCAATCCGTAGGGGGGGAGGTAATTGAAGTAGGCGTTCTCCTGGTGATAGAGGGCCGGCGAACCGACTCGGGCGGGTTTGTAGAAGACTTCAGTGGTGATGGGTTCCACCGGCTCTCCCAGGCAGGCGCCCAGCAGATCCAGGGTGGCCGGCCGCCGGAGCGCTTGCTGAAAATACTCATCATAGAGCTCCATTCTGGAGAACTGCTTCAGCGGCCCGCTCCATCCCGATTCATAGACCACGTGAATCCGGGGGACGGTGGGAAGGACTTCGGTGATGTAGCGGTCGATCTCCCGCTCCGTCCGCTTCAATTCCTGGGCATTCAGGAATCCCTTCACCACTACGAACCCGTCT
>JAPOZE010000130.1 GCA_026706225.1 Acidobacteriota bacterium | reverse complement strand
CCTGGTCAAGAACGGCATCGACCTGGTCCTGGCCTGCGCGCTCCTGGTGTTGACGGCGCCGCTGTTCGCCTTGATTGCCCTCCTGGTCAAGACCACCTCAAAGGGGCCGATCATCTTCAAACAGATTCGCTGCGGGTTGGGGGGAAGGGAGTTCGTCTTCTACAAGTTCCGGTCCATGGTGGAAGACGCCGAAGCCGCCCGGAGCCAACTGCAACACCTCAACGAAATGTCGGGACCGGTTTTCAAGATCGGCAAGGACCCCCGCTGCACGCCGGTGGGTCGCTTCCTGCGCAAGTTCAGCCTGGATGAGCTGCCCCAGCTCATCAACATCCTCAGGGGGGACATGTCCTTCGTGGGTCCCCGACCGCCGCTTCCGCGAGAGGTCGAAGACTACCAGCGCTGGCAGCGTCGAAGGCTTCGGATGAAGCCGGGGCTGACCTGCTTGTGGCAGGTTCGCGGCAGGAACGAGATCGATTTCGAGGAGTGGATGAAGTTGGACCTGCAGTATATCGACAACTGGTCCTTGCTGCTGGACGTCAAGATCGCCTTGAAGACCATTCCGATTGTTCTGCTTGGGAAGGGCACCTGATGGAATCGGTTTCAGTCCGCCGGGTCCGTCCCTTCGGAGCCCGGACGGATCTCCAGTCCGGGCAGCCGATGGTAGCCCGTCCTGTCTTTCACCCCCGCATCGGCAAAGGAGCGCCGGCGCTCGGCGCACTTGTTGCAACCGCCGCAGTGTTGTTCCCCGACCGGACGGATACAGGAGAAGCTCAGCTCCAGGGGAAAGTCCTTGCCCAGATCGATCACCTCTGCCTTGGAGAGGCTGCTGAACGGAGTCACGATCTCGATCGGGTGAGTGAGAGCCCGGCCGGCCAGACGCGCAAAACCGTGAAGGAAGGCCGGGGTGGCGTCGGGGAAGGGGTTTCCCTTCAACAGCCCCAGGGCGATGACGCCGATCCGGTTCAGGGCGCAATAGACCGCCGCCTTGGAGAGCAGAAGGAGGTTTCGCCCCGGGAGATAGACGGCACTGTCCTCGGAATGAGCTCCCGGAACGGCTTGGCCGCTGGTGCTCCAGTGGGATTGGTAGGTGTCCTCGACCGGAAGGCTGAGTTGCCTGAGGGGGTGGATTCCGGAGGGGTTCAGGTGGGACAGAAACCTGCGGAGCCATATCAGCTCGATCTTTTCCCAGACCAGGCCGGCCCGGACATAGAGAGGAGTCAGTTCCCAGCCTTGCCGGGCAAGATGCGCCAGGAGAACGCAGCTATCCAGCCCGCCGCTGATCAGCACGCATGCCCGGCGGTTCTTCACAAGATCAATCCTTGAAGAGGCTGTCGAAGACCGACCTGGCGTCGGGGGCGGCGTTTCCGGCAGAGGCCCCTGTTCCTGTCTCGGAGGGTGCAAAGTAGTCGCAGAAGTTCGCCCGCTCCCTGTCGCTCACCCACTCGGCCTGGGTTTCCCGGCACTGGTTGTGGACCGTTGGATCGTGGAATCTGCAGTTCTTGCAGACGTGCAGGTCGCTGTGGCAATGGTCGCAACTGTCGTTTCTCGAGATCCTGCTGCGAGGGTCGAGATCGACGGTTGCGCCGCATTTCCAGCACTGCATGAAATCAGCTCCCCAATAGCTGCCAGCTACTCCCGGCGGCTTCCGCCGCCGAACAAGGCGAGGCAGCTCTACTTCTTGGCGGCCGCGGCAAAGTCTCCTGCCTTGACGATGGTCATCTTGTCCAGGTCCAGGTGGCGCCTGAGGGCGGATACGATCCGGTCCCCGCTGAGAGCATCGACTTTCCGCTCGAAGTCCTCGTCCCAGGCCAGCGTCCGGTCCTGAAAAAGACGCCTGCCCATGGTGCCCGCCAGGCGGCTGTCCTGGGATCGGCTGACCTGCCGGGACTGCAGGTACCCCGACTTGGCCGCCGCGATTTCCTCGTCGGTGAAACCGTCCTTGAGGGCGAGCTCGATCTCTTCCCGGAAAGCCGCTTCCACTTTCTCGATGTTTTGCGGCGCCGCAATGGCCCAGGTGGAAAAGGAGCCATGCTCGTCCTTGGAGCTTGCTTCCAGGTAGGCTCGCACGCCGTAGCTGAGCCCTTCTTTCTGGCGAATGCGCACCGCCAGGCGCGAGTTGAGAAATCCGCCGCCCAGCATGTAGTTTCCCAGCACCAGCGCCGGGTAGTCCGGGTGGCTGTCGCTGACAGCGAGCGGCATGCCGGCGATGAAGACCGCGTTGGCCTTGTCGGGGGTCTCTACCGAGCGGTTGGCCGGGGCGACTTCCTGATAGGGGTTTTCAACTCTTTTGTAAGCACCGGGGCTACTCCAATCCGGAAAGATTTCTTTCAGGACCTCGACGATGCTGTCGCTTTCGAAGTCTCCCGATAGGGCCACTTCTCCGTTGGAGGCGCCGTAGAAATTCCGGTGGAATTCCTTCACATCCTCCAGGCTCGTAGTCTTGATGGCGGCAATTCGCTCGTCGAAGGTGGGGGAGTAGTGGACATGCCCCTTGGGATAGGTATTGCCGTGGCGCGCAAAGGTGCTTGCGGCAATAGCCTGGGGATTGCTCCTCTGCTGCTCGATGGCGGCCAGTCGTTCCTCCTTGAGCGTGTTGAACTCCCCTTCCGGAAAGGATGCCTGGCGAAGCACCTCCCCGACCAGCCGCAGGACGCCGGGAAGATTCTCCTTGACCGTCTCCATCGATGCGGAGGCGCCGGTCGCGCCACCCGAGACGCTGCCCGTTGCCTTGAGCCGGTCCAATGCGTCCTGGATCTCCTGCCGGGTGCGGTTGGCCGTCCCGCGCATGAGCATCGATCCGGTCAACCCTGCGATGGTGTTTTTGTGCATCAGGCTCTTCTCGTCGCCGAAATGAAGCCTGATGTTGGCCACGACGGTGCTCCCGCGTGTTTTCTTGGGAAGCAGCGCCAGCTTCAGGTTGGACCCGATGGTCAGTCGCTGTACTCGAGACTCGATGTTGCCGGGAGACGGATCGAATGCCTCACCGGCGGCGACGGCGGCGTCCCCCTTGTAATCCTTGAGCATGGCAGCCACGTCGGGGCGTTGGGGGATTTCGGCTCTGTCCGGATCCTCGGTGGGGACGAATTGCCCCAGGGTTCGGTTGGAGGGTTTCAGATAAGTGGTCGCCACCCGGTGCACGTCTTCGGGAGTCACCTTTCTGATGCGATCCCGATGGAGGAAGAAGAGGCGCCAGTCACCCATGGCCACCCACTCACTCAGGTTCAATCCCACTCGATTCACGTCGTTGAGAGCCAGGTCGATGTTCTTCAGCAACTGCGTCCGGGCCCGCTCCACCTCCTCCGTCTTGGGAGGCTCCCGCCGAATGTCCTCCACCGTGCTCAGGTAGGCCTGCCGGGCCTCATCCAGCGAATCCTCCTGGCGCACTTCGGCGCCCAGCAGGACAACTCCCGGGTCGTGCAATTGAAAGTTATAGCCGTAGACCCGGCTGGCCTTCTTGGATTCGACCAGCGCCTTGTGCAGCCGCCCCGAGGGCGTGTCGGACAGAATATGGGTCAGGAGATCCAGGGCGGCAAAGTCGGGGTGGGAACCCGCCGGAATGTGGTAGGCGGCCATCAGCATCTGCACGTCTCCCACGCGACGCAGCGTCACCGCGCGTTCCCCGTCCTGGGTGGGCTCGGAGGTGTAGGGTTTCTGCAGACGTCGGGTGGGCCGGGGAATGGGCCCGAATTTCTTGGCAATCAGGGCCAGCGTGCTGGCCACCTCGAACTTTCCGGCCACCAGCAGAACGGCATTGTCGGGCTGGTAGTGCTTGCGATAGAAAGCTTTCAAACGGTCAATGGAGACGTTCTCGATGTCGGAACGGGCGCCGATGGTGGACTTGCCGTAGTTGTGCCAGAGAAACGAAGAGGCCAGGGTGCGCTGCATCAGGATACGGACCGGATTGTTCTCGCCGCGTTCGAACTCGTTGCGGACCACCGTCATTTCGCTGTCCAGGTCCTTTTTGGCGATGAAGGAATTGATCATTCGATCGGCTTCCAGGTCCAGGGCCCAGTCCAGATTCTTGTCGGTAGCTCTGAAGGTCTCGAAATAGTTGGTCCGGTCGAACCAGGTGGTGCCGTTGGGACGGGCTCCATGCTCGGTCAGTTCCTGGGGAATGTTGGGGTGTCTCGGCGTCCCTTTGAAGACCAGGTGCTCCAACAGGTGGGCCATCCCGGTCTCGCCGTAACTCTCGTGGAGCGATCCCACCAGGTAGGTGATGTTCACGGTAATGGTGGGCTTGGAGGGGTCCGGAAAGAGCAGAATCCGAAGCCCGTTGTCGAGGCGGTACTCGGTGATGCCTTCGACCGAGGTCACCCGCTCCATTCCCTCCGGCAGGTTGGAGTCTTCCGGCCCCAGGGGGACCGGCGCCGCGGTTGTGGCCGACCCCATCCACAAGACCAGGGTGGACAAGACCACTCCGGCCAGAGACAGGGCAAGGAGTCTGGAAGAGAGGGAGATTTTTCTGGGAGACCTCATGGCTACTATCCTCGATTTCATTAGGGTGGCGTCAACGCTTGACCGGCTGTGCAAGTGGCTCCGCCGCAGCGGTCTTGCCAGGGCCTGTCTCCGGCAAACCACTGCCGGCCGATGCCTTGCGGCAATAGCGGGCTTTGGCGGGCGGAAGATTCCACCACACCTGGCGGCAGCCGAACTGGTGCTTTCGGACGAACTTGGCGATTCTCAAATGGACCTGTCGGAGTCGGTCGCGGTCCGCGGCCTTGAGAAAGCGGCTCCTGACGCCGGGTGACAGGGAGTATTCGAAATAGGCAAACACACCCGTAGCGGACAGGTGGCTCATCAGGGTCTCCAGGATTTCATCGACCGTCCGGACATCGAAGCTGTTGAAGGGAAGCCCGCAGACGATGAAATCGTAAGGCTGTGCCTGGTCCAATAGACGAACGTCTGCATTGTGGAGGTTGCATCGGATGCCCCGGGCCTGGAGGTCCTGGCTGTGGAGGAAACGATTCAAGTACTCGCAGAACCTGGGGTTCGACTCGTAGACGTCCAGTTGGTCTCCCCGGTCCAGGGATTTGAGGATCCGGGCGGTGAAGACCCCGGTGCCTGCGCCGACTTCCAGGACTGAAATGGGTCGTTCCGGCCGGTCTTGAAGAGGATGGAGAATCGCCTTGGCCAGAAGCGGTGAGCTGGGAGCAATAGCACCCACGGTGCCGAAGTTGGACAGGACCTGGGAAAGAAAGACCAGTTTCCGGTCCCAAAACGGTCGGGTTCTCCCCAGGGTCTGTTGCAGAATACTGCGGTTGGCAGCGCTTTCCGACAAATGGCTCCCCGACGTTTCTGAGAAACGGCGTCTCAACCCCGCTGCCGCGCGGGTTCGCAACTTGAAGCATACCCGATCTCAGACCGCGCGCCAAGTGCACCACCCGGGAGCGCGGGGGCCCGCCCGCATGCACTTCCGTTGCCTGCCGCTCAGTTTCCTGCGATGGTTTACCCTCTTGAGATCGACTGTCACGGTTTCTTGAGCCAAGAATTGATTCCGGCAGACACCGGCAGCCCTGTATCATAGTGGCGCCGGCACCGGCGGAAGCCCGGTTTGGCCCGGGATTGCAGGTGGCTCCTCGCTGAAAACCGACCGGTGTGGCGTCATCGAATCTCGTGTTGCGGGCCCGCCGGAGGCCGCATCAGCCATCTGTTGACTCGGGACCTTGTCCATGCTGACCGTCAAGGCTGCCAGGGAAATCGTTCTGGACCAGTGCCGCTCGATCCGCCCCGGCCGTTTGCCCACGGAAGTCGTGCCCTTGCCCGCCTCTC
>JAPOZE010000108.1 GCA_026706225.1 Acidobacteriota bacterium | reverse complement strand
GCCGCGGCGGCGCGCCGCACGGGAGGGGTGCTGGTGGTGGGAGCGACCCCCGGCTTTTCGCCGCTGATGCGCCACGAGAGGGGGCAAGGCCGGACAGGCCTCCGGACACCTTTCCCCCTCGTTCCGGGGTCGCTCCCACCACAGTGATCCCTGGCGGCAAGGCCATCGACCGCTGCTCAGGCCTGCGGCGCTCAACTCGGGCCGGCCAGGTAGCCGGCCCACTCATCCATGAGCCGGCGCTGGCGCTCGAACAGGTCCGAGCGCGCGTAGGCTGCCTCGACCGGGTTGCGGCCCACATGCGCCAGGGCCGGCTCAATGACTTCACGCCGATGGTCCGTCTTCAGCCGTTCGGGAATACTGGTCACGGTCCTGTTCACCGCAGACGCGAGGATGAATCGGAGCAAAAAACAGGCCCACCCAATGACGCTGGAATGATCGACGATTTCCGCCTCGCGGGGCCAAGGATGTGGCGTCGCAAGGGTGGCCCATTTGCTCAAGGGGGGTGGGCCACATGAATGGGCCACATTTTCGACCGCCACAACGCCTTTCTCTCAGAGGGCAGAGCCCTCGCCGTTGTGGTTAGAGACGCTTCCGAAACGCCGCATCAGGCACGGGATAAGACGGATTTCCCGCATCCACTGCGGAAAAGCGAAACGAAGGTACGCCTCGCCTGTCCCTAGCGGGAAGGCTGAAATGCTGAAGACCCGCACATGGGTTGTACTGCTCAGCCTGACACGACTCCCCCCGGACTTCGAGGCTGGCTCTCACCCTGGACCACCTTGGGCAAGGTCGCCTTGCCAAACCTAATGCGGGCAACTAATCCCTTCATATAGTCCCTTTTTGCCGGAGTATATACAACCTCGGGAGATACGTGAGTGGTCGAATCCTGCTTGCGACCCGCCGTTGTTGGCGGGCCGAATATGATCCTGTCACCCTGCTTGCAGACAATCCCATTCTGGATCTGATCGCCTCTAGCCAACTGACCTAGCATGCCCTAATCGAAGCTTCCTACTAAGCCGGTGCAAGCGTCGATTTCCTGTTGGCCGGTATGGTTGGTTCGGGACGAGCTTGGGAAGTTAATCGAAGACAAAGTTGTAGTTGATCGGCCGCAGCTGACTTACTCCGCACCACATCCTGGGGGTGTCTGCTGCACGCTATTGGAACCTATAGAGAACCTTTTCTTCAAGGAATCGAAAATCTACAGAGATAAAATCCTGTAACTCATTGATAATACTGGTGAGCCGCCAGGGAATCGAACCCCGAACCTACTGATTAAGAGTCAGTTGCTCTGCCAATTGAGCTAGCGGCCCACGAGTTACCCGGGAGGGATCGGGCATGGAGGGCGACCTGAGGGGCGCGTCATGCGTTTCGGTTCGCGTTACAGCTTCGAGTGATTGTTCCCGGTAGCCGGGAGCGTAAGCCTGGACCAATTTCGAATCCTTCCACCCGATCAACTTCTTGCAGGGCATCCTCATTCGCAGCAGCCCAGCCAGTACCCCAGACTGACCGATGCTTCGGAATGCCGTGTCTGACGCTGCTCAAATTAGCACGACGACAAGCGATTGTAAACGACTTGTCCGCCGTCTGGACAGGCCCTGCCGCCTGGGTTAGAGTGACAGGCTACCGACTTCCGCTTGACCTCTCCGCCGACGGGGTGCCTTTGCGAGGAAAGAGCCTCTTCTTCACTGCCGGGGTCCTGGCTGCAACTCTGCTGCTGGGGTTGTGGCTGCACTCCACCCGAACCCTGCAGGCCCCGGCGGACCACCGGGTCCACTTGCGCCTGGCTGCGCTCTACACCAGCCAGGCGATGGAGAACTACCAGGACCTGGTGGACGACTTCAACCGGCGGAATCCGGACCTGCTGGTGGAGCTGCAGGGCATTCCCGGAAGCTACTACGACAAGTTGCTGGTCATGTTTGCCGGGCGCACCGCACCCGACGTGATGTGGATGGGCAAGGGGATGGCCCAGTTCGCCTCCCGGGACGCCTTTCTGGACGTGGAGGACGAGTTCCGGATCCCCCTGGGCCACTACTACGAGTCCGTGCTGGACTGTTACCGTTTCAACGGGCGCCTGATGGGGTTTCCCCTGGGGGCCGATTTTGCCGTCATTGTCTACAACCTGGACCTGTTCGAGCAGGCCGGCCTGCCGCCTCCCGCTCCGGATTGGACCCTGGAGGATTTCCGGCTGGCGGCCAAGCGGCTGACAGTACGGGAGGGAGGCCAAGTCCGCCAATGGGGCTTTTACGGTGAGATCGATCCGGGGGTCTTCGGGGCCGAGGTCCTCAGTCCCGACATGTCGGAGGAACGCATCGACCGGCCGGAGTGGAGAAGCTACCTGGACTTTCACCTGAAGCTGATTTTCGAGGACGGCTCCATGCCCTCCCGACTGGAGATCCCGGGAGCCGGAATCCTGACCCGGCGCCAGGCCTTCTACCGGGGGCAGGCGGCCATGATCTCCGACGGATTCCACTTCCAAACCATGCGGGAAGAGATCTCGGACTTCCGCTGGGATATCGCGCCGGTGCCGTTGGGGGCCCGGCGGGCCTGCGCTTCCAGCACCCAGGGCTTTGCCGTCTCCCGCCACACCCCCCACCCGGCCGAGGCGGTGCGCCTGCTCAAGTACCTGGTGGCGCCCAAGAGCCAGCGGCGCATGGGGGGCGTTCTGGTTCCCTCCCATCGGGAAAGCGCCCGCCAGGCGATCGAAGACATGCCCGGCCCGCCGCACAACCGCCAGGTCATTCTGGACAGCATGGAAGCCCTCAACCCGTTTCCCCGACATCCCAAGATCAACGAGCTGCAGCAGGCTCTGGCAGAGACCACGCGACTGGTCCTGACCCGCCAGCAGAGCCCCGAGGCCGGACTGCGGGAGTGCGCCCGCCAGTTCCGGGAGATCCTGGAGAGGACCCACCCATGAGATCGCGGGCCCTCGGCATCGCCGCCCTCTTTCTGCTGCCCAACCTGCTGGGGTTTCTGACCTTTACCCTCTTTCCGGTGGTGGCCTCCTTCGCCTTGAGCTTCTGCCGCTGGGACCCGGTGGCCGAGCCGGTCAGCGCCATAGAACCGGTCGGGCTCCGCAACTACCTGGACCTGGTCGGCTTCCACGGCCGGACCGACTCCGGGGGGCAGACCTCCTGGGTCGCCAACACCCCCCGCTTCTGGGAAGCCCTCTACAACACCGTCTTCATGATGCTGGCCATCCCCTTCAACATGGCGGCCTCGCTGCTGCTGGCGGTCCTGCTGAACCGGAAGATGCGGGGCATGGCCATCTTCCGCAGCGCCTTCTTCCTGCCCTCCATCACCGCCGGGGTGGGCACCATGCTCCTCTGGATGTGGATGTTCAACAAGGACATGGGCAGCATCAACCAGGTGCTGGCCTGGGTGGGCATTCAGGGGCCGGACTGGCTGCAGAGCTATTTCTGGGCCAAGCCGGCCCTGATGCTGATGGCGAGCTGGGCCGGCATCGGCGGTGTCAACATGATTCTCTACCTGGCCGGGCTGCAGCAGATCCCCCGGGAGCTGCACGAGGCGGCCGCCCTGGACGGCGCCGGCCGCTGGCAGCAGTTGCGCCACGTGACCGTGCCCATGCTCCTGCCGGTGACCTTCTTCATCTTCATCATCTCCATCATCTCCGGCCTGGAAGGGGGGTTCGACGCCCCCTACGTCATGACCGGCGGCAGCTTCGGGACCACCACCGTCAGCCTCTATCTCTACCGGCAGGGGTTCGAATTCTTCCGCATGGGGTACGCTTCGGCGGTGGCCTGGGTCCTTTTTCTGATCGTCTTCCTGTTGACCATGATCAACTGGCGCCTGGCCGAGAAACGAGTGGAATACTGATGCTGAACCGGCTCAAGAGTGGTCCCCTCGTCGTCTACGGCCTGCTTGTGCTGCTGGCCGCCTCCATGCTGTTCCCCTTCTACTGGATGGCGATCACCTCCCTGAAGGGGAAGGCCGACGTTTTCTCCACCGAGCCCAAGCTGCTTCCCGGAAGGCAACTGGCCGAGCGGGTGGTGGACGATCCCCGCTGGTTCTTCCATTCCGGAACCGAAAACTACAGCCAGTTGCTGGCCTGGCAGCGCCTGGTGGAATCCGGAAGCGGTCCGCGGGGCTTCAGCCGCTTCGTCTTCAACACGGTCTTCTTCGCCCTGGCCATCACCCTGGGACAGGTGATCACCAGCAGCCTGGCCGCCTTCGCCTTCGCCCGGCTCCGTTTCCCCGGCCGCAAGCAGATCTTCTTCGCCTACCTGGCCACCCTGATGATTCCCGCCACGGTCACCATGATTCCCTCCTATATCCTGCTACGGGAGCTGGGCTGGGTGAATACCTACCAGGCGGTCATCCTGCCCTCGGTCTTCACCGCCTACGGCACCTTCATGCTGAGGCAATTCTTTCTGACCATTCCCAGGGAGATCGAGGACGCCGCCCGCATCGACGGCTGCAGCCCGCTGGGCCTCTACTGGCGCATCGCCCTGCCGCTCTCCACTCCGGCCCTGGCCGCCCTGTCCATCGTGGCTTTCGTGGGCTCCTGGAGAACCTTCATGTGGCCGCTGATCGTCAGCAGCACGGAGGACCTCTTCAATCTACCCCTGGGGCTGACCCTGTTCCGGGGGATGTACACCGATCCCGACTGGCCCCTGCTGATGGCGGGGTCCATGGTCATGACCCTGCCCATGATCCTGGTCTTCATTGCCGGCCAGCGCTACTTCGTGGAGGGCATCCGCCTGGGCGCCGTGAAGGGCTGACCGCAAATTCCGACGCGAAACCATGGCAGGCAACAGCCGACAGGACAGGAACCGCTGGATAAGGCGCCGCCGCGGGCTGATCCGCCGCTACCGCCGCTGTCTGGGCATCGGCCCCGAGCGGTGCGACCTCCAAGCCGAGATCGTGCGCGAGGTGTCCGGGGAGGATTGGGTGGCCCAGTGGCTGCGGTTCTCCAGCGAGCCCGGCGAGCGGGTCCCCGCACTGCTGGTCCGGCCGGCGGGCGCCCGCAAGCCCTTGCCGGTGATCCTGGTGCTTCCGGGGGGACATCGAACCAAGGACCTGGCGATCTTCGGCCACGAGGCCTGGCCTCTGCCCTTTGCCATCGAGTCTCCCCACCATCGGTTTCCGGTGGAGACGCTGGGGAACCACGAGCCCCTGCCCCTCACCAGGCTCCTGGCTCACGGGTTCGCCCTCATGAGCATCGACTGCCGCGTGTTCGGAGCCAGGGCCGGTCCGCGCCCCGACAGCGCCGCCGACCGGGCCGCCTTCACCGCGGCTTCCCACGCCCAGTACCACTGGCTGATGCGCCGGGCCCTCATCGACGGCCGCAGCGTGGCCGCCATGGAGGTCTGGGACGTCATCCGAACCCTGGACTACCTGGAGACCCGCGACGACATCGACCCCCGGCGGATGGGTGTCATGGGCTGGTCGATGGGCGGCAACCTGGCCTGGCAGAGCGCCATCGCCGAACCCCGGATCAAGGCCGTCTGCACCGGCAGTTGCCTGATCACCTTCGAGGCGGCCCTGGAGCACGAGCGGGACGCGGGCTGGTATGCCTGGATCCCGGGCGTTCGCCGCTGGACCTCGCGGCAGGAGTTGTTCAGCCTGGTGGCTCCCCGTCCCCTGCTGACCTTTGAAGGGGACAGCGACTTTCCGCGGGAAGGGGTCCAGCCCATGCTGGACGAGGCCAGGGAAAAGTACGACCTGCTGGAGGCCGGCGATCGCTTCCGCTCGGTGTGGTACTCTGGGGGCCATGGAGCCTACCTGCGGGACCCGGCCACCCTGGAGGAGATCGGCGGCTGGTTCGCGCGCCACTTGAGTCGAGG
>JAPOZE010000136.1:4158-5805 GCA_026706225.1 Acidobacteriota bacterium | reverse complement strand
GCCGCCGAATCTCTCCCAGCCGGCCGGTGAGGTCGAAGCGGCTGTAGGCGCCGACCAGTTCCAGCCCCAAGTCGTCAGGGGTGGACCGCATCTGACTCCTGACCCAGCCGCGGACCGATTCCTGGGCTCCGGGAGCGAACCAGGCATCGAAGTGGCGGTCGAAGGCGCGGGCGAACCCCATCCGGGTGGCATCGGCGGCGATTCTCTTGGAGATCAGCCGGTCTTCCCCATCGGAGGCGATGGTCGCCACCAGCACCAGCGCGGCGGTCTGCTCCGGCCGTTCCAGGCAGAATTGCTGGGCCACCATGCCTCCCATGGAATGGCCCACGATGACAGCGGGTCCGATCCCCAGATTCGCCATCATGGCGCTCACGTCGGCGGCCAGTTGCTCAATGGAACAGCCCCCGGTGGGCGCTTCAGAGTCACCGTGCCCGCGAAAGTCGACCGCCAGGCAGCGGAAGTTTCGCCCCGACAGCTGCCGGCACTGCCGTTGCCAGAAGGTTCGGTTGCACATCCAGCCGTGCAGGAATACGACGTCGGTTCCCCGGCCGCACTGGGTGTAGGCCAGCCGGACGCCATTGACTTCGACCCGGTCCAATGTGGAGATATCCGTATTCATGGGGGCTCCCGGCTCCTGTGGAAATAGTATGCCAAACCCTTCCAGGTGGGCAAGGAAGGCCCCAACCGCTTGCGCGTGTCGACGGCTCGTGTGGTCGGATGGAGCCGAATGGGTGCCGGGGATGGAGAGTGTTTTCATAATTAACATCGATGTTAATCATTCATTCAGCGGAACAATCCTCTATAGCCCTTGCGTCCTTCCTTGCTCCCCTCACCGACCCTTGGCCCATCCCTCTTGAGCCTTCTCCAACCCCTTAGTGGCCCTTCGTCGTTCTTCGTGTCCCTTCGTGGACTCCAATCTTTTTTGTTGATGGCGGCAGGCCTCGAATCTATGATGGCGGGGACTCCGAAACCCGCCCGGCGGGGCCGCTGCGACAAGGCATATGTGGAAATATTTCGACAATCTGCCCCTGAAGGACAGAAGCAACATCGCTTCCCTGGGAGAGGGCGACACCGCCCTGGTCCACAGCCGTCAGATCGGCCCCTCGCTGGGGTTGGACCAGCTCTATTTCAAGCTGGAGTTCCAAAACCCCTCGGGGTCCTACAAGGACCGCTTCGCCAGCATGGCCGCCTCCCTGATGGTCGAGGAAAAGCGCGACCGCATGCTGGCCACCTCGTCCGGCAATACCGGCTCGGCCCTGGCCGCCTATGCGGCCCGCTTCGGCTTCGAGCTGGACCTGTACGTGTTGGAGACGGCCTCCCGCCAGAAGCTGGTGCAGGCCGAGGCCTACGGCGCCCGGGTGATCCGGGTGCGGCAATTCGGGGTCACCGAGTCGGGGACCAACTCGGTGGTGGAACGGCTCAAGGCCAGGGCCCGGACCGGCGAGGCCGTCCTGCTGATCTCGGCCACCTGCATCAGCCCGCGGCAGATGGCTGGCGTGAAGACCATCTCCTTCGAGGTCTGCGATCAGCTCGGCGGCGCCCCTGATCATGTCTTCGGTCCCATCGGTGGAGGAGGCCTCTTTTACCAGTGCTATGAGGGCTACCGGGAGTGGTTCCAGGAGGGTCGCATCGACCGGGTTCCCAGGA
>JAPOZE010000136.1:0-3220 GCA_026706225.1 Acidobacteriota bacterium | reverse complement strand
GGAGGGAGCCATCGCCATGGACTATGCTCACCAGCCCGACCTCTATTGCTGGTGGCTGGGGAAGATGCCGGTCAGGGTCTATGCCGCCGGTTGCCGGGGCGGGGAACTGCCACTGCAGTCCAATCCCAACCTGATGGCCGTCACCCTGGAGTACGAGGAACCGCTGATCGCCACCATTCACATGAACTACGTGCAGCATCCCGATCACGGCGCCTGCGACGTGATCGGGGACCGGGGCTGGGCTCATTTCGACCTGGGCTCCGGCTCGCTGCGACTGGGCAATCGCGAAACCGAGTCGAAAACCGTCCGCACCTTCGACCTGGAGCGGGACCCCTTGATGGCCAACGAGCACCAGGCCTTCCTGGAGGCGGTGGCCGGCCGCCGTCCGCCCGAGAGCCCGGCCCGGGAGGCCATTCAGTCCATGCGTATTGTCGAGGCCATCATCCAGTCCTGGAGGCAGGGCGCCCCGGTGGCCATCGAGGAGTGAAGGATGGCGATATCGTGCCTCAAAACGGCAAGCAGGGGATTGTTGATTGGCGGGTGAGAACTGACTTCACCTTAATAGTCACAAGTTGTGTTTTTGTGCCTTTTGTGGCCATTCCCGTCAAGTGTCCCGCTGCCGAATTTGCAAAAGGCTCTCACGACACTTGACTCATCTGTCAACGTTGTTTCAACTCAAGTGATCCAGCCGCGGCAATAGCGGTCCTGCAGTTTTCAGAGTGACGTGGCCCTCCGGAGAAAGAATCCCATGAGCCGTCAACCCGAATTCGACATTGATGCCATCGGCAGGGAAACCAAGGAGATCCGTTCCTTTTCGGTGGACCTGCCCGAGGGCCTCGCAGACCTGCCCCGGGGGAGCTTTCTGGCCTCCAGCGGCTTTTGCCCGGAAGACCGCATCGCCGCCGAGATGGCCCTGCGGTTCGATGGCGAGACGCTGTCGATGCCCGTCCTGACGGCCCGGGGCCGGGAGGACGGGCCGACCCTGGTGGTGACGGCCGGGGTTCATGGTGACGAATACGAAGGAATGGAAGCTATCTACAGGACCTATGAGGCACTGGACCCCGGCAGCCTGACCGGGACTTTCGTGGCCGTGCCCATTGTCACCCTGACGGCTTTCTGGCTGGGCATCCGCTGCAATCCCGTCGACTCCCTCAACATGGCAAGGGTGTTTCCGGGCAGTACCGACGGCAGCTTCAGCCAGCGGCTGGCCCGGGCCGTGCTGCAGCGGGTGTTGCGCCATGCCGACTTCTACATCGACCTTCACAGCTCGGGGCGCAACTATCACATGCTGACCCTTTGCGGCTACTCCATGCTGGGGGAGCAGGCCGCCGTCGCCCGCGAAGCCGCCCTCGCCTTTGGAGCCCCGGTGGTCTGGGCTCATCCCAACACATCTGCAGGGAGGACTCTATCGGCCACCCTCGACCTCGGCATCCCCTCTCTCTATACCGAGGCCTACGGAGCCGGCCACGTGCGGCCCGAGGACGTGGACTGCTACACCCAAGGACTGGCCAACCTGTTGAAATTTCTCGACATGACGGTATTGAAGGGCGCCGGCCTGCCCGCGGGCTATCGCCCCTGGCTTCTGGGGGGATCCGGAGACATGGACGTGGCCATCAAGTGCCGGCAGGGAGGCTTGTTTTTTGCCGCCCTGGAGATCGGCGCGCGAGTGCGCCGGGGAGACCTGCTGGGCATCATCCGCAGCCTTGACGGCAGGGTGGTCGAGGAGATCACGGCCCCGGCGGAGGGCGTGCTGATGCTGATGCGGGCCACGCCCCGCATCTACCCGGGCGAGAACATCGCGGCCCTGGCTTCCGAAGCCTGAGGTTCAGGAAGCTCCCCCTGGAACCGCAACGGCCCGGCCCGAAACGAGGGCAGCAGGAGGGGAAACCATGAAGCTGAAGGGCAGAGTGGCCATCATCACCGGGGGAGGCACCGGCATCGGCAAGGGGATCGCCAGGTGCTTCGCCCGCGAGGGGGCCCGCTTGATGCTGGCTCAACGCCGCCTGGAGGTGGCTGAACGAACGGCGGGAGAGCTGGGCGGCCGGGCCCTGGCCTGTGACGTCTCATCCCGGCCTCAGGTGGAGCGGCTGTTCGAGGAGACGCTGCGCCACTACGGGCAGATCGACATCCTGGTCAACAATGCCGCCGTCACCGGATTGCCGGCGCTCACTCCTTTTCTGGAATGTTCGGAGGAGGCCTGGGACAACATCCTGGATGTGAACCTGAAGGGGACCTTTCTCTGCTCCCAGCTCGCCGCCCGCCACATGACCTCCCGGGGGAAGGGCGTCATCATCAACATCTCCTCGGTCGGGGCCTACGCGGCCCAGAGCTGGGCGGCTGCCTACTGCGCCAGCAAGGGCGGGATGGAGGGGCTGACCAAGGCCATGGCCCTGGACCTGTCCTCCCACGGCATCCGGGTGGTGGGGATCGCGCCGGGCGACATCGTGGTCGAGAAGAACCAGGAGCTCGGCCGGGAATTGGAGGATCTGGGGGTGGACCGCACCTATGTTCGAAAAACCCCGCTGGCCCGCCGCGGGTTGCCGGAGGAGATCGGGGGCGCCGCCGCCTTTCTGGCCTCCGACGACGCCAGCTTCGTACAGGGAACCACGCTCATCGTGGACGGCGGCTTTCTCAGCTACTGACCGGGTTCGGCGGATCCATCCTGCTCGTCCATATGAGACAATTGCCCAAGCTATCCGATAAACCAACCAAAGCCACCGTGTGAGAAAGTGAGGACGCCATGCCGGCTTTCGAACCCGTCGTCTATTTTCGAGACGCCATCGTTCCGGCCTCTCGAGCCAGGGTCGCCTACTACGACTGGGGCATCATCATGGGGGCCACCGTGACCGACCTGGTCCGGACCTATGGCCACAAGCCCTTCCGCCTGGACGACCATCTGACCCGCTTCTATGCCTCCTGCAAGTACACCCGCATCCAGCCGCTCCTGACTCAGGAGGAGACCCGCGAGGTCACCCTGGAGCTGCTGGAGCACAACCTGCAGGGAATCGGCCAATCGGACGACCTGGCCATCGTCTACTTCGTTACCCCCGGGGAGAACGCCGTCTACGGCGGACTGCCCGAGGGGGCCGTGCACCAGACGCCGACCTTCTGCATCCATACCTATCCCATGCAGTTCGCCACCTGGCAGCCGCTGTTTCGGGAGGGGGCCCACGTGGTCATTCCCTCCATTCGGCACGTGCCCCCCGAATGCCTCGATCCC
>JAPOZE010000663.1 GCA_026706225.1 Acidobacteriota bacterium | reverse complement strand
TGGATGTCCTGTCGGAGAGCGAGATACGCCAATCCGGCGAAACCGAGATCAACCAGACCCTGCGCCAGCTTGCCCCCTCCTTCAACGCCTCCCACCAGAGCATTGCCGACGGCAGCGATCACATCAACCCGGCCAGCCTTCGCGGCCTCGGTCCCGACCAGGTGCTGGTGCTCGTCAACGGCAAGCGGCGTCACTCCAGCGCCCTGGTGCATGTCAACGGCACCTTCGGCCGGGGTACCGTGGGGGTGGACCTCAATGCCATTCCCAAGGCTGCGGTCGAGCGCATCGAGATTCTGCGCGACGGGGCCGCGGCCCAGTACGGCTCCGACGCCATAGCAGGGGTAATCAATATCGTTCTCAAGGAGAACACGGAGAGCCTCCAACTCAACAGCTTGATGGGCACCACGGGGGAAGGGGACGGCGACCAGGTCAAGACTGACGTGAACTACGGTCTTGCCCTGGAGAACGGGGGCTTCATCAACGTGACCGGGGAATTTTTCGATCGCGGCCGCACCGCCCGCGGGGGCCACTACACCGGAACCGACACTACGTGGCTCCATGAGAACGGCCTGCCGAGAGACGCATTCAATATGAAGATCGGCCAGAGCAAGGCCACGGTTGGCGCGAGCTTCTACAACGCCGTGTATCCGCTGGGGGGTGGAGCCCAGCTCTACAGCTTCGGGGGACTGTCGTACCGCAGGGGCAAGGCCACCGGGTTTTACCGCCTTCCGGGCAGCCAGCCGGAGAGGGTGGTGTTCGAACTCTACCCCAACGGCTTCCTGCCCCAGATCAATCCGGATATCGAGGACCGCTCCTTCAGCGCCGGAGTGCGCGGGGCCAAGGGTGCCTGGGACATCGATTTCAGTTTGACCCAAGGGGGCAACAGCTTTCAGTGGAACATCGAGAACACCAACAACGCCTCCATGGGGGCCGCCAGCCCGGTTTCCTTCGATGCCGGGCGTCTCGGTTTCAGTCAGACTTCGGGCAATTTCGACCTGGTGCGCCCCCTGAAGCTCGAAGTGGTCGAAAGAGCGACCTTGGTCCTGGGGGGTGAATTCCGCGTCGAGAACTACCGGATCGAGGCCGGCCAGTTCGAGTCCTATTCCTTGGGTAATGGAGACCCGGGCGATATCGCCAGACTGACGGCCGGCGTCGACTACGATACCACCGCCAGCGGCAGTCTGAAGGCGGCAGGATCCCAAGTCTTCGGCGGATTCCGGCCCGCCAACGAGATGGACCGCTTCCGCAACAGCATCAGCGCCTATGCAGGCCTGGAGAACCAGATTTCCGAAAGGCTGACATTGGATGTCGGGGGTCGTTTCGAGCAGTTCAGAGACTTTGGCAGCACGGCCAACGGCAAGCTGGCAATGCGGCTGGGATTGCACAACAGGCTGGCAGTGCGGGCCACCGCAAGCAACGGCTTCCGCGCCCCGTCGCTGCACCAGGTCTGGTTCAACAGTGTAAGCACGCAGTTCGTGGCGGACGAGGAGACCGGCGAACTGGTCCCGAGGGAGGTGCTCACCGCCAACAACCGGAGCGCCGTCGCCAGGGAATTCGGCATTGGGCGTTTGGCTGCCGAGACGTCGGTCAACCTCAGCGGGGGAATTACCGCCCGTCCCTGGAGGAATCTCTCGATCAGCGCCGATTTCTACAGCATCTCCATTGACGACCGTATCGTGCTGACCAGCCGCTTCTCCGCAAGCAACGATGCGTTCGGCGCAATTCTCGAGCCGTTCCGGGGAGCCGGGGTGACCCAGGCCCAGTTTTTCGCCAACGCGGTGAATACTTCCAGCAGTGGGGTGGATCTCGTTGCCTCGTACGGCGCGGGCGCGGGCGCGGGGACCGGGGCGCTGACCCTTTCCGCCGCGGCCAGCCTGTCCGGCACCTCTGTCGACGCGATCAACATCCCCGAGGAACTCATCGCCGCCTTCCGGCAGGCGAATGGCCGGACTCCGAACGACTCCGAACGCGGAGTCATCAGGAGCACCCTGTTCAACCGCGAGGAACGGAACCGCTTCGAGGACTCCTTGCCGGGGAGCAAGTTCAACCTGTCGGCTCGCTACAACCTGAACCGTGTCGGCATCCTGGCGGCTGCAACCTACTACGGCTCAGTTGAATACAAGCCGACAAACGAGGATCACGACGAGACCTTCGGGGGCAAGACCCTCATCGACCTGGATGTTGCCTGCGAGGTTTTCCCGGGTGTGCGCTTGTCCGGGGGGGCCAACAACCTGTTGAATACCTTCCCGGACGAGCACCGGAAAGAGACCAACATCGGCTCTCGAGGCTTTCTGTACAGCCGGCGGGTCACCCAGTTCGGCGCAAATGGCGGGTTCTACTATGGACGTCTGAGTCTTGATCTGTAGGTCGACAGAAAAAAAATCGCTGGCAAAAGAGGCGGTGAGCCGTCTCGTGCCCTGGTTTTTCGACGGCACACGAAATTTACTTGCGCCAAATTAACTGATCTCCGTTATAATTAAGGACGTAGGCATCCTCTACATAAGGAAAGAGAATGGAAATGAAAATCACGCACCCGTTTCAGCAGGTTTCACTCGCGGTCCTCGCGCTCATCGCGGGTGGTTTGATATGGGCATCGCCCGCCCCGGCCCAGTTCGATCCAGGCGGGACGGCAGGTGTCACCGCCGGAGGCGGCGCGGGAGGCCTTTTACCCATTACCGAGTTGGAGAACCAGATGGGCCTGCAGGGGACTGCCTATTTGAGGCGGGGTCTGTTGCCGAACTGGCAGTTCGAGCTCAACGGGGGATTCGAGCGCTTCCTGGCCACCGATTCCGCAACCGATGTGGCGACCGTCAGCGGCCGCCTGCTGTTCAGCCCGATCACCCGGAGTGATTGGAACATGTTCCTGTTCGGGGGCGTTGGCCTGATTCGTTACGACTGGGATCAACCCGAGATTTCCCCCTTGCGCACCCCTGGACTGGACGTCATCGGCTCGGTTCCGATGATTCCATTGGGCACGGGAATCCAGTACAAACTTTCGGACAATCTCGCCCTGGAGGTCAGCATAGGGTATGAGATGGCCCTCAGCGATGCCGTCAACGCGGTGGAAGAGGGAGGGAACGACGCCTCCCTGCAAGGCAGGGTGGGGCTGACCCTCGGCAGCTTCGGTCCGCCGCCGGTCCCGGTCGCTCCCATGCCCGAACCGGTGGCTCCTCCCCCTGTCGAGGAACCGGCCCCGGAACCGGCCCCCCCGATGGAAGAGGTCGTTGAGGAGCCCGAGATGGAAATCCCGGCTCCCAGAGTGGTTCTGTTTGCCCTGAACTCTTCGAAACTCTCCGATGGAGCCAAGGGGATTCTCGACGAGGTTGCGATGGATCTGGAAGGGCAACCGGAGATGGGGGTGCTGCTGCGCGGCCACACCGACAGTACCGGCAACGCCTGGTACAATTCCAGGCTGGGCATGAGGCGGGCGGCTTCGGTCCAGAAGTACCTGATGTCCAGGGGGATCGAAAACGGACGCATGAGTGTCGAATCCAAGGGTGAGAGTGAACCGGTCGCCAGCAACGCCACCAAGGATGGGCGCCGGCAAAATCGCCGCGTGGAGATTATCATCTCCGAGTAAGCACTTCTTTTTGTCTGTTGCGGTAATGAGGGCGTCCACGACAACCGAGGTCGTGGGCGCCTTTTCCATACCTCTCTTCCTCCCCCCTTCCTTCAACGCGACAACCTCCCTGCATGCGAGGGAAGAAGCTTTCCGGCGCGCCTTCCGGTTCAGCATTCGTCGAGAGGGGGAGCACTTCCTTCCCGCGGCTTGGTTCCCTCTGATTCACCGCGAGTTCCGTGGCTCTTTCCTGCGGAAATGATGTTGCATGTTGGGCTCACTGCTCGAGATAGGTTGGGACGAGATTGCTGATGTTGGGGTGGTGAGCCTGCTGCTCTGGGCTTTGATGGCCTGGGCCCGTCGCGTCCATGCCGGTCTGGCGCTTCTGGGTCTGGGTTTCCTGGGCGCGTTCTATCTACTTGCCCTGCAGCTGGAATTGCAGCTGACCGCGTGGTTTTTCCAGGGCTTCTTCGCAGTGGTGGTCATCCTGCTGGTGGTGGTATTCCAGGACGATCTGCGGCGGCTTTTCGAGCAGATTGCCGTGTTCGGGCTGCGCCGCCGTCCGGCCCGTACCCGGACCGATGGAATTTCCACCCTGGCCGGGGCCTTGTTGCGCCTGGCCCGGATGCACATCGGCGCGCTCGTGGTCGTTCCGGGCCGCGAGCCGGTTGAACGCCATCTGCACGGGGGCATACCCCTCGACGCTGCCATCAGCGAGGAACTTCTCCTCAGTATTTTCGATCCCCGGTCACCTGGCCACGACGGCGCGGTTCTCGTTCAGGGGGACCGTCTGGGACGCTTCTCCGCTCTCCTCCCGATTTCGGAAGATCACCCCCACTTGGGACCAGGTGGTACGCGGCATGCCGCAGCACGGGGGCTGGCAGAACGCTGCGATGCGCTGTGCGTGGTGGTGTCGGAGGAGCGTGGAACGATAGCGGTAGCCAGTGCCGGAAAACTGCAGGTTCTCGATGATCCAGAACACCTGATCGACGTCCTGCGCGGGCATCTGGCGAAACTCGGCCCGCGCTCCGGATTGGGTCCAGGCCGCCAAAAATGGCCTCAGCTTTGGCGCCGGGGGCTGGAAGCAGTCGTCGCCTTTGCCTTGGCCCTGGCCAGCTGGACGGTGCTTGTGCCCGGCTCGACCGTTGATCAAGTCACCCTCCCGGTTCCGGTGGTGGTGAAGGGGATGCCGGAGGGCTATGTCCTGGAAGGGGTGGATCCGGACATGGTGGAGGTGCAAGTGGCCGGCCCGCGCCGGGAGTTGCTGCTTGCAAGTCCGGAGGACTTCCAGCTGGTGATCGGTAATACCTCGCTGGTCAAGCTCAAACGCCGGACTTTCGCCGTTTCACGTGACGACGTGCTCCATCCAACCACCCTGGAAATCCTGGGGGTCACTCCCGAAAAAGTGCGCTTGTCGGTGCGCGAGACCCGATGAGAATTCGTCGGCTTCCCGGCAGTTCCTACCAATACTGACCGATCCCGAAGGAAAGCTGCCAGACTCCCCCCCGGGCAAGTCCGCGGGCAAGGTCGGCGCGCATGATCGGGGCATCGTAAATCCGCGGCCATCCAATCCGCACCCCGATTCCAGCAGCCGGTTTCAGGTCGATATCTTCTCCCGGGTACCACGCCTCCCCGGCATCGAAAAAAACCGCACCTGCCAGAACGTAGAATGGGGCCCGCTTGATCGTCGGCCGGGCTTCAAGGTTGAAGAGCAGCCTTTGCCGGCCGTCGAAGTTCCTCGGGGGATAGCCGCGAAGGCCCCGGTTCAGCCCGAGCAGGTACTGTGCCGGGTCGTCGGGTCGAGCGATTGCGGAATAACTGCTGCGAAAGGCCAGGCTGTGAACCTCGAAAACCTGCACGAAAGCCTGAATTCGGGACGAAGTGACGAAGTTTGACCAGGTCCCTTCCACAATGCGGGAGCTTGCGAAAAAGCTGGAGAACAGGTAGATGCCGGGCCGCGGGTTCAGGCGGGGGGCTACCTGCATGGCGAGCGTCGGAAAGGTTCGGTCCGAGCCTTGTGTCCTGTGGGAAAGGGAGAGGCTGGCTCCCCCCCAGCTGCCGGTCTGGAGGTCTTGGGTACGTCCCAGGGACTGCAGAAATCGGGTCTTGGCGTAACGGGGCTGCCAAATGAGGATTCCGGTGCTGACCACAACCCGCCGCCGGTCTTCTGGCGCATGGAAGGGGGGCATCCGTTCGAAGACCTGGTCGGAGATGTCGAGACGGACACTCGGTCGGATCTTGATCCGGG
>JAPOZE010000303.1 GCA_026706225.1 Acidobacteriota bacterium | reverse complement strand
CTGGTGCCGCCACCCATCCCGAAAACCGTCGCCAGACCGACGACGCTGGGAGCGTGTCAAGTGCGGTTGCAACTGTCGATGTTGTTGCAGCCAATGACCGTACGAACGAACTTCTGGGCGGCGAAGTTGAGCTCGTTGGTCGTCTTGGAACAACTGAACATCCCGAAAGCCTGCGGCCCCTTGTCCCTGGCAACCCTCTGAAATCCTCGGGCGGCCCGATCCAGCGCCTCGTCCCAACCTGCCGGGCGAAGACCGCTGCCGTCCCTCACCAGAGGCTCGGTCAGCCGCTCGCCTCGTTTCCACTCCATGAAAGCCTTCCTTTCGCCCCTGAATTCCAGGGGCTCAAAAGTCTACCGTCACAACCGGAACCGATGCAAGCGCAAGTCCCTTGCACCCCCGCCGGCACACCCACCGGCACCCCCACCGGATTGACAACGGCCGCATGACGCCTGATAATGCCCGAAATCAGAAACAGGTCCTCCGAAAACCTCCCTAGTGTTCTGTCCGAGAAATAGGGTTGCCATCTTTCGGAGCGCAACGGCGCCGGATTCTAGGAGCGACGACGACGCAATGCCCATTCATTGTTAGGAGGAGCGACGACGAAGACGGCGCCGTTCCGCCCGAACCCGGAGGGCCGATGGAGGTTCCGGAGAGGGAGAGCACAACGGTGCCGGATCGCTGAATCGCAACGGGCCTCTCCTGCCGACCGTTTCCAGATGGAACCTCCAGCGGAAATGGTAGCCCTATTTCTCGGACAGGACACTCATGGTGAACGGCTCCATGGAATTTGCCGGTTACGATCTTGACGACGGGATCTACGACGAGATGCTGTTGCCGAACGGGGAGCCCCGGGAGCATTCCCGACTGCTCTACGAGACCCTGTGCCAACTCTCCAGCGACGAGATCAACAGCATCCAGGAGCGGGTCACCCGCTCCTTTTCGAATGAGGGCATCTCCTTCACTGTCTATGGGGACGCCGAAGCCAACGAGCGGATTATTCCGGTTGACTGTCTGCCCCGGATCCTGCCGGCCGCCGAGTGGAAACATCTTGAAATCGGCCTGACCCAGCGCCTGGCGGCCCTGAACCGCTTTCTGAACGATGTCTACGGGGAAGCCCGCATCATCGAGGACGGCGTGATTCCGGCGGACATCGTGCGCGGCTGCCCCCAGTACCGCAGCGAAATGTGCGGCGTCACCGTGCCTCACGGAACCTGGGTCGCCATCTGCGGCACCGACCTGGTGCGCACCAACCAGGGCTTCCAGGTGCTGGAAGACAACCTGAGGGTGCCCTCAGGCGTTTCCTACATGATCGCAAACCGCAAGGTGGTCAAGACCAGCCTGCGCCGTCTATACCGAAGTTCCCGGGTGCGGGGGGTCGAGAACTACGGGCGCCTGCTGCAGAAGACGCTGCGCGAGCTCTCGCCGAGCGGCCGCAGCGACCCCTGCATTGCCCTGCTGACACCGGGAGTCTACAACTCCGCCTTCTACGAACACATGTTCCTGGCCCGGGAGATTGGCGCCGAACTGGTGGAAGGCCGCGACCTGCTGGTCAACGGCGGTTTCGTGTACATGCGCACCACCACGGGACTGCGGCGCGTGGACGTGGTCTACCGGCGAGTGGACGACGACTTTCTGGATCCCCTGGTCTTCCGCGAGGACTCCCTGCTGGGGGTCCCCGGGTTGATCCACGCCTACAAGCTCGGCAATGTGGCCGTCGTCAACGCCCCCGGAACGGGCATCGCGGACGACAAGAGCGTCTATGCCTACGTCCCCGACATGATTCGCTACTACCTGGGAGAGGAACCCATCCTGGGCAACGTCCGGACCCACTTGTGCCGGCGGCCCGAGGATCTCGAGTACACGCTGGACAACCTGGAGAACCTGGTGGTGAAGCGAGTGGGCGAGTCGGGGGGCTACGGCATGCTGGTCGGTCCCCACTCGACCCCCGAAGAGCGCGAGGCCTACGCCAGGCAGGTGCGCGCCGACCCGGCCGATTTCATCTCTCAGCCGGTGCTGCCGCTGTCGCGCGCAGCCTGCCTGATCGAGGGCCGCCCCGAACCCAGGCACGTGGACCTGCGCCCTTTCGTGCTCCACGGGACCAGGACCCGCCTGGTGCCCGGGGCCTTCTGCCGCGTGGCCTTGCGGCGTGGCAGCCTGGTGGTGAACTCCAGCCAGGGAGGCGGGGGCAAGGATCTTTGGGTGTTGGAAGCTTGAACGGCGCCGGCGCAGTGCGGCTGCCGGCCTGGAAGAAGCGCCTCGGCCGCCAGGCCGACAAGGGAGATCGATCCGGCGAGTCATCTCCTGCGGCAGCAGTCAGGGGCAGATGTAAAGTGCCGTTAATCATCTTAACCGTTACCACTCGACAGGTCAGGAGGTATCCATGCCAAAACCAGTGATGAACGGAATCTTGAACAACAGCCGCGCCGGCAGCCTGGCGGGAAAGACACTCCTCCTGGTCGGCTGCCTGCTGCTTGGAACCACAGCGGCGCAGGCAGCGGTTGAAAGCGAAGTCGTGTTCGTCTTCAACACCTTTTCCTTTCTCCTCTGGGGCGCCCTGGTGATGTGGATGTGCGCGGGATTCACCATGCTCGAATCGGGTTCGGTGCGCACCAAGAACGCCTCCATGATCTGCCTGAAGAACATCGGCCTCTACTCCATCGCGGGACTGGCCTACTATTTCATCGGCTACAACCTCATGTATGTCGACGTGGGGAGCGTGATCGGCTCATTCAAGTTCCTTTACGGCCCGTCGGAGACCGAGGTCGCCCTGCTGGCGGCAACGGAGGCCGCCGCCCCGTCAGCCGAGCTGCTCAAGAAGGGCTACTCCACCATGTCGGACTGGTTCTTCCAGATGGTCTTCGTGGCTACGGCCGCCTCCATCGTGTCGGGAACACTGGCGGAACGGGTCAAGTTGTGGCCGTTTTTCCTCTTCACGCTGCTGCTCACCGGCATCATCTATCCGATCGTGGGCGCCTGGACCTGGGGCGGGGGCTGGCTCAGCGCAATGGGCTTCACGGACTTTGCCGGGTCGACCATCGTGCACAGCACCGGAGGATGGGCGGCGCTTGCCGGGGCCATGGTGGTCGGGCCGAGGTACGGCAAATTCCGCAAGGACGGCACCACCAAGCCCACTCCGCCCTCCAACATCCTGGCGGTGACCCTGGGTGTTTTCATCCTGTGGTTCGGATGGTTCGGCTTCAACGGCGGCTCACAACTGGCGCTGGGGAGCGCGGCCGACGTCATCGCCATGAGCCACGTGCTGGTCAACACCAACCTGGCGGCAGCCGCCGGAGTCATGATGGCTCTGGCTGTCTCGCGGCCTCTCCTGGGGCGCATGGATCTGTTTGCCGGACTGAACGGCGCCATCGCCGGACTGGTCTCAATCACCGCCGCACCCGACATCACGGGCCACTACTGGGCCGTGATCATCGGCGCCATCGGAGGCGTTGTGTGCACCGCCGGACTGAAGGTCCTGGAGAGGGTCAGGCTGGATGACGTGGTGGGAGCCATACCGGCCCACCTGTTCGCCGGCATCTGGGGAACGCTGGCTGCCTGCATTGCCGGAGGCGGCCAGCTCGGCGTCCAACTGATCGGCATCCTGGCCATCGGAGCCTTCGTGTTCGCAAGCTCCTGGGTGCTGTGGCGTTTGCTGGATCTGACCTTGACCGCTCGAGTGACGCGCCAGGTCGAGCAACTGGGGCAGGACGCCGGGGAGCTGGGTATCGAGGCCTATCCCGAGTTCGTGCTGATGCCGGAAGAGGAGGATCGCGACTGAGGCCGGCAGAGCGGGCGTGCCCGGGCCCGTTCCGGGGCCTGGTTGAATCGTTCAAGGAAACGGGGAACTCCGGCCGCAAGCGTGGTTGGAAAGGGTGCTTGGCCAGGGCGACCCTCCGTCGGGCCGGAGGCGAAGCGCAGCCTGAATCTTTTTGCACCCGGAGAGGGATCATGCTTTCGCGCAGAGCGCAGGGCCTCTACTGGATGGGCCGCTACCTCGAGCGTGCGCAGCATCTCTGCCGCCTGCTGCAGTTGCAGGTGGAAGCGTTGGTGGACAGGCCGGTTCGGGAGATTCATCTGGGCTGGAGCAGGCTATACGGCGCCTTGAACCGGCAGCCTCCTTTCGCCGGCATCCAGTTCGACAGGAGAGACAACTACACCCTGGCCGATTCCTACACGCTGGCCGGAGACCTCACTTTCGAGCGCTCCAATCCCGACTCGGTCTGGAACTGTTTCGCCCTGGGGCGCGAGAATGCGCGGCAGATGCGCCACCGAATCAGCGCCGAGATGTGGATCTGCCTGAACCTGGCCTATCTGAGGATCCAGAAGTTGAACATCGAGGACATCTGGAAAACCTCCCCGGAGAATTTCTACACCGAGACGGTGGAAGACATCCATACCTTCGCGGGGGTGGCCGCGACCACCATGTACCGCGACGAAGGCTGGCACTTCATGCAGTTGGGCCATTGCATCGAGCGCGCCCAGCTCTCGGTGGCGCTCTTCCTGTCTCAGATCGCCACTGCCAGGCTCTACCCGGATTCTCCGGACGGGGACTGCACGGCCCTGCTGCGCCTGTACCATGCATTCGATGCCTATGACCGCAAGCACAGCGTCGAGATCCAGCCCCACCAGGTGCTGGACCTGCTGGCCACCGACCCCCTGCTGCCCAACTCGCTCTGCCGTTCGCTCGACTCCGCCGCCGCGGAACTGGCTGCCATCGCTCACGGACCGAGCGCGTCCAGCAGTGCCGCCGCCAGTCGGCTCGCAGGTCGGGTGCAGGCCCTGATCCGGCATGAATGGCCGGACCGGCAAGATCGTGAGGCTATGCTTCGACAGATCGGCGAGCACTGCCGCAGCCTCCACGAACAGATAATGGCCGCTTACATCGACTACGACGTCGAGGACGCTCCCGTCCACTGATTCCATGGCAGAATCCGTTCACTACGACATCGAGCACCTCTCACGCTACCGCTACACCCACGGTCCGAAGCAGTGCGTGATGATGCTCTGTCTGAAACCGCAAAACGACCGGGGGCAGCGAGTTCTGAACTTTGAAGTCGAAACCGACCCGCCCGCTGTTCTGACCTCCGAGCAGGATTGTTTCGGCAATACGCGACACGTCTTCAATCTCAACGGCGAACATCGGGTTCTGGAGATCACCGCCCGTTCCACGGTCTCGCCGGCCCCCTTCAGTCCCCTGCCGCACTGCCTTGGCGCGGGTGCCTGGAAAGAGATCCAATCCTGGCAGGACTCCTTCTCCCTCTGGGACTTTGTCAACCCGAGCGCTCTGACCCAAGCGTCATCCCTGCTCGCCCAATTCGTCGACCGGCACGGCATCCAGCCCGGGAGGGATCCTCTGGAGGGGCTTCTACGGCTTTCAGACACGCTCCACCGCTGCCTCCGCTACGTTCCCGGAAGTACGTCGGTCATGTCCTCCATCGAGCAGATCCTCAAGTCAGGTAGCGGCGTCTGTCAGGACTACGCCCACACCATGATCGCGATCGCACGCTCCTGGAGCATTCCTGCCCGCTATGTCTCGGGCTATCTGCACCTCGCCGGTCTGGATGGCGAGCAGACGCCGGAAAATGCCACCCACGCCTGGGTCGAGTGCCTGCTGCCGGAACTCGGCTGGGTGGGATTCGACCCTACCAACCGGTGCCTGGCCGACGAACGGCACGTGCGTATTGCGGTGGGACGCGACTACCGGGATGTGTCCCCCACCCGCGGTGTCCTGCGAGGCGGGGAGAGCACCGGAATTGACGTAGCCGTCAGGGTGAGCGCTCGTGCAATTCCGCAAGCCACACGGGAAGAGGCCGTTGCGGACAGGACCGGTG
>JAPOZE010000666.1 GCA_026706225.1 Acidobacteriota bacterium | reverse complement strand
CCTTCTCGAGTTGGTCAGCCAGGGCGCCCTTTCCCGTAAAGTCGGGCTTGTCCATGCGAACCATCCACCCCAATCCTGCTTCCCAGGGCGTTGTGTTCTCATCGATCTCGTGCCCGTAGAGAGCCATCCTGGCTTCCAGGCGCAACGTATTTCGTGCTCCCAGTCCCACCGGAAGCAACTCCCGGGACTGTCCCGATCGCTGCAGGCCCTCCCAGACGGCCTCGGCGGCCGCCGGCGGGAAGTAAATTTCAAAGCCGTCTTCCCCCGTGTATCCGGTCCGCGCAATCAACCCCGCAACGCCCTGGATATGTCCTGGTCGAAAGCGGTAGTAGCCAATTTCAGCCAGGTCCAGATCAACCAGGGGCTGGAGAACTCCCTCGGACTCGGGACCCTGAATGGCCAACTGCGCATATTGATCGCTGACATCGGAGACCCGGGCCCCGAATCGATTCTGCCGGCAGATGTGACGATAATCCTTGCCGGTGTTGCCGGCATTGACGCAAAGGAGAAAGTGGTTCTCTCCCAGCCGATGGACCAGAATGTCGTCCACAAAGGTCCCCTGCTCAGTGAGCAGGGCGGAGTATTGGATCCGGCCGGATTGGAGCCGGCCGGCATTGTTGCAGGTGGCCTGCTGCACCAGGGCCAGGCTGCCGGGCCCGTCGATCTCGATCTCGCCCATGTGGCTGACGTCGAACAGGCCCACCGCGGTCCACACAGCCAGATGCTCCCGCACGATACCCGAGTACTCGATGGGCATTTCCCAGCCGCCAAATGCGCCCATCCTGGCTCCCAACCCTCGATGCAACTCGTTCAGGGAAGTCTTCTTCAGCGGAGACGTCATCGGCTGCCGGTCTCGGAGGGAGGCACCAAGCGTGGCAAAGTAACACACCCTCCAGGAGGCGTCAAGCCAATCGGCCGGCCCCCCGGAAGGGCGTTTCCGAAGGCTCTGGACCCCGTCAAATCCAGGCGACGGTGGACCCGTAGAGCCTGCAGCCTCGAGGGGTTCCCGGGTTTGCTATAATCACGGTAATTTCCAGCCGGGAACGACAGCCGGGACTGTTCCCCAGTTTCACGAACGGGAGGATGCGAGGGAACCCATGGCACCGCAAACGCTTGTTGATCTCTTCGATGAGGCCGTAACCCACAAGAGCCGACCCGACGCCTTGCTGGTCAAGCGGGAGGACGGCTATCAGCCTCTGTCTTCGGCAGAAGTCCGCAGCCAGGTCGAGGGCCTGGTTGCGGGATTGATGAATCTGGGAGTGGAAACCGGCGACCGTATAGCCCTACTGTCGGAAAACAGGCCCGAATGGCTGGTTTCGGACCTCGCCATCCTTTCCGTCGGCGCTATCAACGTTCCGGTCTATCCGACGCTGCCCTCGAACCAGATCGAGGGCCTCCTCAACGACGCCGGCGTCAAGATCATCATCCTGTCCACCTCGGAACAACTGGAGAAGATCCGGGAAATTCAGTCGAAGATTCCCAGTCTCCAGGTCACGGTGGTCATGGACCTGGAAGAACCTGAATCCGACAGCCTGCGGAGCTTCGACAGTCTGCGCGAGGAGGGGGAACAGGCCTGGCAGAGCGACCCGGCCGCATACCAGAAGGTCCGCCAGGGAATCGGCCCGCAAGACGTGGCCACCATCATCTACACCTCCGGCACCACCGGGCCGCCCAAGGGAGTCATGCTCTCCCACGCCAACATCGTGGCCAACGTCCTGGAACTCAGCCGGGTATTCGACTTCGATCCCAAGGACAGCGTCCTTTCCCTGCTGCCGCTCAGCCATATTTTCGAACGGGTGGCGCACTACCTCATGTTCTATTGCGGGGTGAGCATCGCCTACGCCGAAAGCATCGAAAAGGTGCCGGTCAACATGCAGGAGGTCCATCCCACGGTGGTGGCCTGCGTCCCCAGGTTCTTCGAGAAGCTCTACGACCGCGTCATGGAATCCAGGCAGCTCAGTTCCGGCCTGAAACGCATCCTGGGCGAGTGGGCATTCGGGGTAGGGGAGCGCCATACCCGTCACATCCTGCAGGGAACCAGCCCATCCCCCGGCTTGGCATTCCAGCGATTTCTTGCCTCCAAGCTTGTATTCGCCAAGCTCCAACAGCGCATTGGCGGCCGCCTGCGTTTCTTCATCTCGGGAGGCGCCCCTCTCGACCCCAGCCTGGCCGAGTTCTTCCTCAGCGCCGGAATCCTGGTCCTGGAGGGCTACGGCCTCACCGAAACCTCACCGGTGATCGCGGTCAACGTGCCCAACTGCTTCAGGTTCGGAACGGTGGGACAGCCGCTGCCCGGTCTGGAAGTGCGAATCGCCGAAGATGGCGAGGTCCTGACTCGCGGACCGTCTGTGATGCTCGGCTATTACAACAGGCCCGAGGAAACTCGAGAGGTGATCAAGGACGGGTGGTTCCATACCGGGGACATCGGCCACCTGGATTCGGACGGATTCCTGAAGATCACCGATCGCAAGAAGGACCTGATTGTCACGGCCGGCGGAAAAAACGTGGCGCCCCAACCGCTCGAGAGGCTTCTCAAGGCCAGCCCGGCTCTGCTCAATGCCGTCGTCCTGGGAGACAGGCGCCCCTACCTGTGCGCTCTGGTGGTCCCCAATCCGGATACGATCAACGACCACGCGCGGGAACAGGGATTGTCCTTCGGGAACTATGGTGAACTCCTCCAAAGCCCGCAAATTCGAGAATTCCTCATGAAGGCGGTCGAAAAATCGACGGCTGGGCTGGCCTCCTTCGAAACGGTGAAAAAAGTCATTCCCGTAGAAAAGGACTTCACCATTGAAGACGGAGAACTGACGCCTACGCTTAAAGTCAAGCGCCGGGTTGTCGAGAAGCGGTTCAAGAGTGAGATCGAGGCTCTCTACGCGGAGAGCCCGTCCAAACCGGAATGACCGGCCGCCACGCCCTATGAACAAGAGGATTGAACGGGTGGCGGTCGTCGGCGCGGGCGTGATGGGCGCCGCCATTGCCGCCCACTTGGTCAACGCCCGATTTTCAGTCTGCCTGCTGGATATCCCGCCTTCGGACCCAACTCCCGACAAAACGTCCGGGGAGGGGGCGACTCCCGCCCCCCAATTCCGGCAGCGGCTGGTGCAAGAGGGACTGCGCCGGGCGGAACGGAGCAAACCTCCCGCCTTCTTTCTTCCGGAGTACTCCCGGCGCATTCGAATCGGAAACTTGCAGGACCACCGATCCTGGCTGGGAGAGGTGGACTGGATCATTGAAGCCGTCTCTGAAGACTTCGACGTCAAAGCCCGCCTGCTCGAGGACCTCGATCGGACCCGCCGGCCGGGATCCATCGTCAGTTCCAACACCTCCGGGATCTCGGTCAACCGGCTGGCCGAAGGACTGAGCGATGACTTTCGGCGGCACTGGCTGGGAACCCATTTCTTCAATCCGCCTCGCTACCTCAAGCTGCTGGAACTGATTCCCACCCCGGAAACTCTGGAATCGGTAATCGAGACCATGAGCCGGCTCGGCCACTTTCGCCTGGGCAAGGGCATCGTGGTCGCCAAGGACACTCCCAACTTCGTGGCCAACCGGGTCGGCGCCTTCGCCCTCCAGCAGCTCCTTCGCATGGTCCTGGACGAGGGTTACGGGGTCGACGAGATCGACCTGTTGACCGGCAGCCTGATCGGCCGGCCCAAGAGCGCCACCTTTCGCACGCTGGACCTCGTCGGCCTCGACACCTTTGCCCGGGTTACCGCCAACCTCTTTGAGAACGCGCCCGGCGATGAGCGCCACCGCCTGTTTGAGATCCCGGACGTCATCCAGCGGCTGATTGAGCAAGACCGGTTGGGAGCCAAGAGCGGACAGGGCTTCTACCGAAAATCGCCGGACGGGGAAATCCTGGTCCTGGACCCCGAGTCCCTGGAGTATCGCTCCCGTCGCAAGGTCGAGTATCCCTCGCTGGCGGAGGCCAAGGCCGTCCCCAACATTGCCGAACGGTTGCAGGCATTGATTCGATGCGACGATCGAGCCGGACAACTGCTCTGGAAGACGCTCAGCGGAGAGATGGTCTACGCCGCCAATCGAATTCCGGAGATTTCCGACGACATCGTCACCATCGACAATGCCATGAAGTGGGGCTTCAATTGGGAGCTGGGACCCTTTGAGACCTGGGATGCCCTGGGTGTCGAAGCCGTGGCGGCACGCCTGCAATCCGAGGGAAGAGAGGTGCCGGAGTTGGCGCGGATGGTCCTGGAGACTCCCGGAAAGAGCTTTTACCGCCGGGGCGGGGGAAGCGTCTCCTGCTTCGATCGGCCCTCCCGGGACTATCTCCGTCTCGGCGTTCCGGACGGAGTGGTCCTGCTGTCTTCCCTCAGGGAGCAAAAGGGAAGAGCCGTTCGCAGGAGTCCCCGGGCCAGCCTGATCGACCTTGGCGACGGTGTCCTCTGTCTCGAATTCCACGCCAAGATGAACACCATTGGGGACGACACCCTTCACATGATACGAGAAGCGCTTCAGGTCGTGCGCTCCGACTTTGCCGGCATGGTGATCGGCAATCAGGGCGCCAACTTTTCCGCCGGAGCCGACCTGGTGGAAATCCTGCGCAAGGCCCGGGAACGGCAGTGGAAGGAAATCGACAGCATGATTCGGCTGTTTCAAGCAGCCAACATGGAGATCAAGTACTCCCCCTGTCCGGTGGTGGTCGCTCCCTTCGGGCTCACCCTGGGCGGCGGCTGCGAGATCGCCCTGCATGCCTCGGCCGTTCAGGCCTCCGCCGAAACCTACATGGGCCTGGTCGAGTTGGGGGTGGGTCTGATTCCGTCAGCGGGAGGCACCAAGGAGATGGTGTTGCGGAGCCTGGAAAGGGCGGGGTCCGACCAGGAACCGTTTCCGTGCCTGCGCGCTTCCTTCGAGACCGTCGCCAAGGCCAAGGTGTCCGGCAGCGGTCCGGAGGCCCGGTCTCTGGGCTTCCTTCGCCCCGGTGACGCCATTACCATGAACCCCGACCGCCTGATCGCCGACGCCAAGCGCAGGGTCCTGACCCTGGTGAGGCAGGGATTTCAGAAACCGGACCCGCCGCAGGCGGTGCCCGCGCTGGGCCGTCCGGCACTATCCACTCTCAAGATCGGCATGCACCAGTTGCTGCGGGGAGCCTACATCAGCCGGTACGACTACCACCTGGGAAGCAAGTTGGCCCACATTTTCTGCGGTGGCGACGGCAGCAGCCCCAGGACCGTCAACGAGCAGCATTTTCTGGACCTGGAACGAGAAGCCTTCCTGAGCGTCTGTGGAGAACGCAAGTCGCAGGACCGGATCCAACACATGCTGCAGCGAGGCAAGCCGCTAAGGAACTGAACGCAACCACCGGGAAGAAACCCATGAAAGAAGCTGTCATCGTCGCCGCCGCCAGGACTCCGGTCGGGAGAGCCGGGAAGGGAGCCCTGAGACACACCCGCCCCGACGACCTGGCTGCCGCGGCCATCTCGGAAGCCGTTCGGCGTGCTCCCGGATTGAAGGCCGGCGAGATCGAAGACGTCATCATCGGGTGCGCCATGCCGGAGGCGGAGCAGGGAATGAACGTGGCCCGCATCGCCGCGCTGAGGGCCGGTCTGCCGGTCGAAGTCCCGGCTGTCACCGTCAACCGCTTCTGCGCCTCGGGCCTCCAATCCATCGCCTTCGCCGCCGAGAGAATCCGCTGCGGCTCGGCCGACGTCATCCTGGCCGGAGGAACGGAAAGCATGAGCCTGATCCCCATGGCCGGGCGGCATTTCTCGCCCAACCCCGAGTTGGTGGATTCCTACCCGGACGTCTACCTCAACATGGGATTGACGGCCGAAAACCTGGCCCGCAAGTACGACATCTCCCGCC
>JAPOZE010000038.1 GCA_026706225.1 Acidobacteriota bacterium | reverse complement strand
CGTTCTGGACGGGTTCGACAAGAGGCCGCTGGCCAAGGACTATATCTGGTAATGGCAACCGTTCATTGTGCGAGGTGACCATGGATTCGGGATCCGGGACCGACGTTTCACTCTTTGGAGGCCAGCAGGTGGCGGTGGCAGGCAGGAGGTGGGCCACCCGCTCCGAGGTTCTGGCCCGCGACGGCATGGCCGCCACCAGCCAGCCTCTGGCCACCCAGGTGGCCGTCGATATGCTCAGAAAAGGGGGAACCGCCGCATTGGCCGCTATGGCGGCCAATGCGATGCTGGGGCTGGTGGAGCCGGTCTCTTGCGGGATCGGGGGAGACCTTTTCGCCCTGGTCTGGGATGCCGATAGCAGGTGCCTGTCCGGCCTCAACGGCAGCGGCCGCTCTCCCTATTCCCTGGAGTTGGCGGAACTGAAGCGGCGAGGACTGAGCCGGCTGCCTTCCCGGGGGCCGCTCTCGGTTTCCGTACCGGGATGCGTGGACGGATGGTACGCACTCCACGGTCGCTTTGGGAGGCTGCCCATGGAGCAGTTGCTGGCTCCGGCCATTGAATATGCTCGCCGGGGATTTCCGGTCTCGGAGGTCATTGCCAGGGACTGGGAGTCAAGCGTGGGGATCCACCGAGAGTGGCCCGGCTTCCTGGAGACCTTCACCCTGCAGGGCCGGGCTCCCCGGACGGGAGAGGTCTTCGCCAATCCCCACCTGGCGGCAACCCTGGAAACGATTGCACGATCGGGCAGGGACGCGTTCTACCAGGGAGAAATCCCCCGGAGAATCGAGGCCTATTTCAAGGGATTGGGAGGATTTCTGAGCGCCAGGGATCTGGCCGACCATCGCCCGGAATGGGTGGAGCCGGTGGCCACCGATTACCGGGGGTACCGGGTCTGGCAACTCCCTCCCAATGGACAGGGCATCGCCGTGCTGCAGATGCTGAATCTGCTGGAGGCCTGGGACATCGCCTCCATGGGCTTCGGCTCCACCGACCACATCCACCATTTCGTGGAGGCCAAGAAGCTGGTTTTCGAAGATCGCGCCCGATATTACGCCGATCCGGACTTCAACCGGATTCCGGTCCGCCGGTTGATTTCGAAAGCCTATGCCGGCCGGCGCCGCAAGTTGCTGGACTCCCGGCAGGCGGGGAAGAGCTTCGATGCCGGCAACCCGGCCCTCGGCGCCGGAGACACCGTCTACCTGACGACGGCCGACTCGGCAGGGAACATGGCGTCCTTCATTCAGAGCAACTTCAAGGGCATGGGGTCGGGAATGACTCCTCCGGGATTGGGCTTCATGCTGCAGAACCGGGGCGAGCTGTTCACCCTGGAGGAGGGCCATTTCAACGGCTACGCACCCCACAAGCGGCCCTTCCACACCATCATTCCCGGATTCGTGACCCGGAACGGCGAGGCTTTCCTCAGCTTTGGCGTGATGGGGGGCGACTTCCAGGCCCTGGGCCACGTTCAAGTGCTTCTGAACCTGATCGACTTCGGCATGAACCTGCAGGAAGCCGGGGATGCCCCGCGCATCAACCACGACGGATCCTCCTCGCCGACCGGCGACCGCATGACCGATGGCGGGGTGGTAGAGCTGGAGAGGGGATATTCCGCAGACTCGGTGGATGGACTGGTTCGACGGGGTCATCGGGTCACCCGGAACGCGGGTCCCTTCGGGGGCTACCAGGCGATCGGGTTCGATCCGGCGGGCCGGGTCTATCGAGGCGCTTCCGAGTCGCGAAAGGACGGCCAGGCGGCAGGGTATTGAGGACTCCGCAGACTTTACTTGCCGGGCTCCAGAACGCATAATTAGGCGATGGCCCGGCCGAGATTCGGTCCACCGGCGCCTTCCCCGAAGGGAATCCCCAACGTTCTTGCTTCATGGATTTATCTCCTTTTGATTTTCAATCGACAGCCCGGGTCCTCTTCGGTCTGAATACGATCGGACGCCTGGGTGAAATATCGGTTGAACTGGGGTTCAAGCGGTCGCTGCTGGTGGCGGACCACGGCTTGCAGGCCTCGGGCCACGTGGACGAAGGCCTGGACTCGCTCGAGGCGGCAGGGCTGGAGGCGGCGCGCTTTCACGACTTCGACGTCAATCCCGATGCGGACATGGTCGAACGGGGGCGGCAGTTCGCGGCCGAGCAGAGTCCGGACTCCATCATCGGACTGGGGGGAGGCAGTTCCCTGGATTGCGCCAAGGGCATCAACTTCCTGCTCACCAACGGCGGCCGCATGCAGGACTACCGGGGATACGGCAAGGCCTCGAAGGACATGCTGCCCATGATCGGCATCCCCACCACCGCCGGCACCGGGAGCGAGGCCCAGAGCTACGCGCTCATTTCCGATCCGGATTCCCATGAGAAGATGGCTTGCGGGGATCCCAAGGCCGCCTTTCGGGCGGTTTTGCTGGACCCGGCTCTGACGCTCTCCCAACCGGCTCAGGTGACGGCCACGGCAGGATACGATGCCGTCTCCCACGCGGTGGAGAGCTATGTCACCACCCGGCGCAACGCCGTCTCCGAGTGCTATTCCAGGGAGGCCTGGAGGTTGCTGGAGGGGAACTACGAGCGAGTGCTGAGAGCCCCGCAAGATCTCGAAGCCAGGGGAGCCATGCTGCTGGGGGCCTACTTTGCCGGGCTGGCCATCGAGCATTCCATGCTGGGCGCCAGCCACGCCTGCGCCAACCCGCTGACGAGCCGGCACGGGGTGACTCACGGGGTTGCCATCGCCATGCTGCTCCCCAAGGTGGTGCGCTGGAACGCGTCGGTGGTGGGGTCCAGGTACCGGGAACTGATGCATCTGGCTGGGGCAAACGGGTTCAAGGGCGGCGAGCCGCCGGCGCTGGCGACGCGCCTGGAAGAGATGGCCGCCCGCGGCGGGATGCCGTCAGGACTCAGCGCCGTGGGGGTGTCCAGGGAGGATCTGGGACAATTGGCGGAAGCAGCCACCCACCAGTGGACCGGGCGCTTCAATCCCCGGCCGCTGGACCGGGAGGGAGCCCTGGAGGTGTACCAATGGGCCTTCTGAAACCGCGCCGGCGATTCGGTCCGGGGGAGGGTCAGCGCTCGAGAGCGGTTGTCCTGGCGGGTCTGCCGCTTCTGGCACTGATTCTCTGGCTCGGCCTGTCTCCCCACGGAGTTCAGGGCACCGGAAGCCCATCTTCGGAGGAAGGCGGCGCCTGGAGCCAGTTTCGTGGGAATCCGGCCTTGACCGGAATCTCTCAAACGAACCTTCCCGATTCGCTCAAGCTGCTCTGGACGCTGGAGGTGGGCGAGTCGATCGAGTCCTCGGCGGCCATCGTGGACGGTGTGGCCTATGTGGGTTCGCAGTCAGGCGACCTGCTGGCGGTGCGCCTGAGCAGCGGTGAAGAACTCTGGCGCTATCGGGCCGCCGAATTCGGCATCGGCGAGTCCTCGCCCTGCGTGGGGCAGGGGCTGGTATTCATCGGAGATCTGGACGGGGTTCTGCATGCGGTCGACGTCCGCACCGGCAAGGCCGCCTGGACCTTTGCCACCGAGGGGGAGATCAAGTCTTCCCCGGTGCTGGCGGGCGACCGGGTCCTGGTCGGTTCCTACGACAGTCACCTCTACGCGCTGGAGGCCGACACGGGACTGCTTCTGTGGAAGGTGATGACCGAAGGGTACGTCCATTCCACCCCCAGCGTGGCTGACGGGGTGGCCTATATCTCCGGCTGCGACGAGATCTTTCGTGCCATCCGGGTCAAGGACGGCCGGGAACTGTACCAGGTGCCCTCCATTGCCTATACCGGCGCCTCCCCGGCCCTGGCCGGCGATGCCGCCTACTTTGGGACTTTCAGCAACCAGGTGGTGAGTGTCAGCCGGAAGGAGCGCAAGGTTCTGTGGCGGTATGAGTCCAAGGAATCCCAGTTCCCCTTCTATTCCTCGGCGGCCGTGGTCGGGGGGCGGGTGGTTCTGGGGGGGCGGGATCGCAAGGTGCACTGCCTCGAGGCCGCCACCGGCGAGTCCCTCTGGACCTTCGCCACCCGGGCGCGGGTGGATTCCTCCCCGGTCGCGGTCGGGGACCGGATCTACGTGGGATCCAACGACGGCCGCTTCTACGTGCTCGACCTCAAGGACGGCAAGAAGATCTGGGAGTTCAACGCCGGGGCCCCCCTGTCGGCCTCGCCGGCGGTGGCCGGTGGCAAGATCGTCATCGGATCTCAGGATGGCCAGCTTTTTTGCTTCGGATAAGTAGGAGACAGACATGGGCCGGGAGATCGGTTTTCAGATGGCCACCTCCAACATCCGCTTCGGCCCCGGGGTGACCCGGGAAGTGGGGATGGATCTGAGGGACATGAGGCTTGGCCGGGTCCTGGTGGTCATCGACCCGGGTCTGACGGATCTGCCTCCGGTGACGGTAGCGCTGCAGGCCATGGAGGACGAGGGCATCGCCTTTTCCGTGTTCGACCGGGTCCGGGTGGAACCCACCGATCGATCCATCCAGGAAGCCATCGCCGCGGCCCAGGGAGATCGATACGAGGGCTTTGTGGCCATCGGCGGAGGATCCACCATTGACACGGCCAAGGCGGCCAATCTCTATTCCACCTTCCCCGCGGACTTTCTCGACTACGTGAACGCGCCCATCGGAAAGGGACTTCCGGTGCCGGGGGACCTCAAGCCGCTGGTAGCCATTCCCACCACCGCCGGCACCGGCAGCGAGACCACCGGGGTGGCCATCTTCGATCTGAGCGGCATGCGGGCCAAGACCGGCATCGCCCACCGCCGGCTCAAGCCGACACTGGGTCTGCTGGACCCGGAAAACACCCGCAGCATGCCCTCCGAGGTGGGGGCCTCGACCGGCCTGGATGTGCTCAGCCACGCCCTGGAATCCTACACGGCCATTCCGTTTGCCCAGCGGTCCTATCCCGACCGCCCGGTGTTGAGGCCGGCCTACCAGGGGTCCAATCCCATCAGCGACGTCTGGTCGCTGGAAGCCCTGAGGATCGTGGCGGAATACCTGCCCCGGGCGGCGGAAGACCCCGGCGACGACGAAGCGAGGGCCCAGATGCTGCTGGCGGCATCCTACGCGGGCGTGGGATTCGGTAATGCCGGCGTCCACCTGCCCCACGGCATGTCCTATCCGGTATCGGGGCTGGTCCGGGATTATCGCGCCCCCGGGTATTCAGTGGACCACCCCATGGTGCCCCACGGGATCTCGGTGATTCTCAACGCTCCGGCGGTATTTCGTTTCACCGCCCCGGCCTGCCCGGAAAGGCACCTGGAAGCCGCCGCCATTCTGGGCGCCGATACCTCCGGCAAATCGCCGGCCGACGCCGGCAAGATCCTGTCCGACCGGCCTGTCGCCATCATGCAGCGGCCGAAGCTCCCCAACGGCTTGCGTGGACTCGGCTACACCTCTCAGGATATCCCCGGCCTGGTGGAAGGCACCCTTCCCCAACACCGTGTCACCAAGCTCTCGCCCCGACCCGCCTCCCGAGAGGACCTGACCAGAATCTTCGAAGAGGCGCTGACGGCCTGGTAGGTTTTGCCCCACCGCTAAGCTAAACGCCATGGGCCGGCAAGATCCCCTTTCCGTGCGTGCAACTTGGTTTGATATCAGACAAACGTGGTTCTGGAGAGGTAGTGGGTACCGGGACGGGTGCTGTCTATTCGCCGCATTCGCGTCTATATTGTATCTCTTGTAACAGGCTAATTATAAAAGACTTACTGTGTATCAGCCCGCTTCACTCCCCCCATTGTATCCCTCTATTTGAACCGGAATCTACTGGACCATTCGGGACGTTGGCGGACCGAGTCTTGCGTTCGTTCGACCCCGGAGACTCTTCCTGCGGGACCGTCGAGCGGGATGGCAAGCTG
>JAPOZE010000342.1:434-5843 GCA_026706225.1 Acidobacteriota bacterium | reverse complement strand
CTTGGCCGCGTGAGTATGGTACGTCTTTTCCGTCCAAGAAATCAGGAGCGGTACAGGTTGCGCCAAAGAGCTTCCTGCCAGGCGGATTTGTGGGAGGAGGGTCGATCTCGTGCCCGAAGCGGAAAACCGTCCCCAAGAGCAGATGAACTGCATTTCTTGCCTGCTTTGCTGAGCTATCCGGATTGAGGCGGTTTGGAAAGCCGATCGACGATCCGAAGCCGAGGCTGGGGCGGCCGGTTTCAGTGAGGAGACGAGGGAGTTTACGTCGCGGCGGGAGCGGAATCGGGTTCGTCCTCCGGCGTTGCGGTCTCCCCGGCGGTGAGTTCCAGGGCGGCTGCGGCGGATTTCTCCGAACCCAGCAGAATGGCCAGCCAGCGAGTTTCCTCGCGGCTCTCCAATCCGATCTTGGCCGTAATGGTGAGGGGCACCGACAGCAGCATTCCGACCGGCCCCAGGACCCATCCCCAAAAGACCAGCGACAGAAACACCACCAGGGTCGACAAGCCCAGGCCGTGGCCCATGAAGCGCGGCTCGATCAAGCTGCCGATGATGAAGTTGATGCACAGATAACCCACGGCCACCAGCAGGGCGGGGAAGGGTCCCAGTTGGACAAGCGCCAGCAGCATCGCCGGAACCGCCGCCACAATGGAGCCGATGGTGGGCACATAGTTGAACAGAAAGGCCAGCAATCCCCACAGCAGGGGGAAGTCCAAACCCAGCAGGAACACCCACAATGTGGCCGCGACCCCGGTGGCCAGGCTCACCATCGTCTTGATGACCAGGTAGCTCTTCACCGCGTGGGTGAACTGCTCGAAGGCGGGGAAGGAGGCCTTGGGGTTTTTCATGGCCGCCCGCAGCTTGGCAGGGAATCCCGAAGCCTCCAACAGGATGAAGACCACGGTCAGGGTGATGAGAAAGGTGTTGGTCAGCACACCCCCGAAACCGGCCAGCAAGGTGGCCACAAGCTGCATGGCCTCCCCGGGATTGACCACTTCCTTCAGCAGTCCCCAGTCCAGGTGGATGCCCATGCCCTTCAGCCAGATGAACAGGGTGTCCATCTGCTGATTCAAGCTCTCCTTGTAGGAATCCATCTGCAGGTAAAAGCCGTTGAGAGAGGTGCTCAACACCGCTCCCATGCCGACGCCGATTCCCAGGAACACCAGCACCACCACCAGCACGGCCAGGGATGAAGGGACTCCCTTTCTTTTCAGCCAGAAAGCGGAAGGACCGCCGATAACCGCAATGAAGACAGCCAACAGAAAGGGGATGAGGATGGCCGAGGCTTCCCGTATTCCGGCGATAATGATCACGATGGCCGCGATCACCATGGCGCCGCGCGCCATCGCCTGCTGTCGATTCCCGTTGCTCATGGGTAACTCGCGAAAATGCAAGACCGGGACCGCCCGCTGGTCCGGTCAATTCTTCTGCAGTCTAGAGGCCGACCTGGCCTGGCCGGATTCGGCGCAGGCAACGGTCGGGGGCGATTTGCCAGCATGATAGACTCCGACTGTATTCTAGCAGGCTTGAAACGCGGACGCGAAGCTAACCGCCAGGTATCGGGCCCTCCCCGCTGACCGCCGGTTCGCTCCGAGGCCGGGACACCTCTCATGTCCGAAACCGGAAACCGCAGGAACACCTTCGGCTGGTGCATGTACGACTGGGCCAACTCGGCCTACACCACCACCGTGGCCGTGGGCTTGCTGCCCGCCTATTTTGCCGAGGCGGTGGTAGGATCCGGGGGGGTGCGCCTCGGAGACACCCTCTTCAGGGCCACCGCCCTGTGGGGGTTCACCGCCGGCCTGGCCGCCTTCCTGGCTTTTCTGCTGTCTCCCACCCTGGGCGCGGTCGCCGACATGACGGCTTCCAAGAAGCGTTTCCTGCTGGCCTGCGCCTATACAGGCTCCCTGTTTACCCTACTGCTCTACTTCTGCCAGTCAGGCGACGTCTTCAGAACGCTCTCCTTTTTCCTGATCGCCCAGGTTGCCTACGTCGGCGGCAACGTGTTCTATGACGCCTTCCTGCCTCAGATCGCCCCCGGACGAAACGCCATGGACCGGCTTTCGGGCAGGGGATATGCCTACGGCTACGTGGGAGGCGGCCTCCAGTTCGCGCTCGCCCTGGGACTGGTGGCCGGCCATCGCCAACTCGGCATGGCCCAAGGCCTGGCGGCACGCCTGGGCATGGTGATGGCGGGGCTCTGGTGGGCGGGTTTCACCCTGGTGACCGTGCGGGATCTCTCCGAGGGGCCGGTTCGGGGAGTCCCGGCCTTCGGACCGTCTGTCCGGCGCCAATGGTTTCGCACCCTGGCCGCCGGCTTCTCCCGCACCCTGCAGACCGCCCGCCAGGTCCGTCGCTATCGCCACCTGGCGACGTTCCTGTTGGCCTACATGTTCTACAACGACGGGATACAGACCGCCATCAACATGGCCACCATCTATGGCAAGGACGAGTTGGGGCTGAGCAACACCACCCTCATGGTCACTCTGCTGACGATCCAGATCGTGGCCGCCGCCGGGGCGATGCTGTTCAGCCGGATGGCCTTTTGGCTGGGAACCCGGCAGTCGGTCATGCTGACCCTGGTGATCTGGTCGGCGGTGGCCGTGGCGGCCTATTTCATACAGAGCGCCCGGGACTTCTTTGCCCTGGGCGTGGTGGTGGGATTGGTCCTGGGCGGGTCCCAGGCCCTGAGCCGGTCCCTCTACGGCTCCATGATCCCACCCCGGGCCAGCGCCGAGTTCTACGGCTTCTACACCCTCTTCAGCAAGTTTTCCTCCATCTGGGGTCCCTGGGTCTTCGCAGCCATCACCCTGATGGCCGGAAGCGCCAGGCCGGCCATCCTGTCGCTGGTGGCCTTTTTCCTGGTGGGACTGGTGCTGCTGGTCCTGGTCGACGAGGACAAGGCCCGCCAGGCGGGGCGGGAGGACGAGGCAACAAGGACGGAACAAAGGCAGGGCCTGGGGGAAACCGGGAACTGAGCGGCGCAGCCTCCGGCGGTTCGATGTCTCGAGTAACGGCCAAAGCACAGCTGTAGCGCACGCTGACTTGACGCATTAGGATTGTGACGTTATGATGGTGCCATTATGATGGTTCGCACCCAGATAGTGCTGAATTCGGAGTTGCACAATCGCGTTCGCGCACGCGCGGCCGGACTGGGTGTTTCATTGGCCGAATACATACGCCGGCTGGTTGACCGAGACTTGGCCGAGTCACCCAGGCAGGTTGACCGTGCCGTCGTCTTCGATCTCGGCAGGTCAAAAGGGACCGACATCGCCTCTGAAAAAGATCGCATGATCGGCGAAGCCACTCAAGCTGCCAAGCGCCGGGCGTGAGGTGCGTCTTGAGTGTCTTCGTTGACAGTTCGGTCTGGTATGCCGCCGCCGATCGCGGTGACCGGTGGAACGGTCGCGCGAAACAACTTCTGGCCATTGATGAACCGCTGGTGACCAGTGACCACGTTCTGGTTGAGACTTGGCGCCTCCTTCACCATTTCATCTCCGCGAACGCTGCGGAGTCCTTTTGGGCCGGTCTGCGAAACGGAGTGGCAACCATTGAGCAGACGACCTGGGCTGACCTGGAGGGTGCCTGGGCTATCGGCGAACACTTTCCTGACCAGGACTTCTCCCTTGTCGATCGCACCTCCTTTGCACTCATGGAGCGGCTCGGAATTTCGCGGGTCATGTCCTTCGACAACGATTTCGCGGTCTTTCGCTACGGCCGCGGCCGCAAGAGGGCCTTCGAAGTACTGAGGTGAGGAGTGAGTCGCGACAGAAAAGGAGCTTCGGATGCGCATTGCCATCGGCGGTATCGAGCACGAGAGCAGCAACTACTCCACGGTGGAGACGCCGCTGGAGGAGTTCTACGGGCACTCCCGCTCCAGCGGGCCCGAGGAACTGCTGCAACGTTCGGGTGAGGTCAACACCATCATCGACGGATTCATCAGGGAGCTGCGGCGGCAGCAGGTGGAGATGGTCCCGCTGGTCTGGCGCCATGCCGCTTCCGGAAAGCAGCCGACCCGGGAGACGCACGAGGCTCTGAAGGAGTCCCTGCTGGCGCTCTTGCGACAGGCCCTGCCGGTGGACGGTGTGCTGCTGAGCGTGCACGGGGCCTATTCCGCCGAGGGGATCAATGACGCCGACGGAGACATCCTGAAGAGTGTCAGGCAACTGGTGGGTCCCCGTTGTCCGATCATTGGGGTCCACGACCTCCATTGCAACATCGGCAAGACCATGGTGGACAACGCCACCGCCCTGATCGTGGAGGACACCTATCCCCACGTCGACATGGCCGAACGGGGAGTGGAAGCGGCCGACATGATGGTGCGGACGGTACGGGGCGAGATCCGCCCGACTCTGGGCTGGCGCTCCATCCCCCTTTTCTGGGCGGCGGCCAGGATGATCACCGCCGAAGAACCCATGTGCCTGGTCATAGACCGCCTGCAGGCTCTGGAGAGACAGCCCGGGGTGCTGACGGCCAGCGTGGGAGTCGGCTACCAGTGGGCCGACGTCAACTGCGCCGGGGCTTCCACCCTGGTCGTTACCGACAACGATCCGGAGGGAGCCCAGCAGAAGGCCGACGATCTCGCTCGCTGGATCTGGGAGCGGAAGGAAACCTGGCAGCGGGCACCGCTCTCACCCAGCCAGGGCCTGGCGCAAGGCGAGGCCGTGGGGAAGTACCCCATTATCCTGGCCGACCAGGCCGACAACCCGGGTGGTGGTGCCCCCAGCGACAGCACCGAGATTCTGCGCCTCTTCCTGCAGCGGCGCTTGCAGGACGCGGCCGTGCTCCATATCGTCGACCCGGAAACAGTCCGGACAGCTCTCAGCGCTGGCGTCGGGAACCGGGTTGATGTCGAAGTCGGAGGGAAGTCTCACCCGCTGGTGGGACCGCCGGTCCCCATGCGGGCTGAAGTGGTGGCGGTGAGCGACGGGCGTTTCATCTATGACGGTCCCATGTTTGCCGGCCTGGAGGGTGACCATGGAGACTCGGTGCTGCTCAGGCAGGACGGGGTTTACGTGGCGGTCATCACCCTGGGCCACCAGCCCATGGACCTGGCCTTCAGCCGTGGGTTGGGACTGGATTGCGCCCGCATGCGCTACATTTGCGTGAAGTCCACCGGCCACTTTCGTAGCGGCTTCGAACCCATCGCCGGCTCCATCTTCAACGTCGACGCCGGCAGCGTCTTTACCCAGGACTTCTCCAAGCTGCCCTTCAAGCGCCTGGGCCGAAAGATCTACCCCATGCAGCCCGATACGACCTTCGAGATCTGACCCGCATTTCTCACCGGCCCCCGGCCGTTACTTCGATCGTCCTTCCGACTTCATCGATTGCAGCCATCCCTCCAGGTGCCGTGCGGCGAATTCCCGGCCCCCCAGACCGAAAGCGAAGGCCAGGGCCGACCCCACGGCGCCC
>JAPOZE010000342.1:0-424 GCA_026706225.1 Acidobacteriota bacterium | reverse complement strand
AGATCGTCAACCTGGCCTTCGGACTGGTTGACGATCTCGTCGGCCAGCCCCATGTGCCGCAGGGCCATGGCGCCCGAAAGCACGATGATGGCGATACGGGCGCCCAGCGCCAACAGCCGGGACTGGGCCGCCCCGGCCGCCAGCACCGTCCGGTGCACGAAGTTGGCCAGGAAGAGACCGATGGCGAAGATGATCAGTCCGACCACGATGCGGACGGCGAAGAGCAGAAACTGTGAGGTCAGTTGGGACAAGACTTCAAAGCCGATGAGACCGGCCGCTTCGGTGACGGCGAACAGCATGATGGCCACCAGGATCAGGGTCCCGACGATAGCCGACGGTGTCCGTTCTCCGTCGTTCTTTTCCGTGCCGAGACCCAGCTTGGCCAGGATGCCGTTGAAGCCGGCGCCGGCCAACAGGTTGGCTA
>JAPOZE010000510.1 GCA_026706225.1 Acidobacteriota bacterium | reverse complement strand
ATGAAACGTCAGGCAGGCGACGAAATGGAATAGAATAGAACGGATAGTTCAGGGGCCTCAGCCTCGGCTACGCATCGCCGGGCTCAGATGCGGCCGCAGTCATCCCTGTTGATCTCGACAATCGTCATGCCGACTCGATTCCTGCTGCTTTCGGTCCTGATGGCTACAGCCACTACCGCCTAGGGTCAAGCATCGGACCCTGCCCGGATCGAGTTCTTCGAGAAAGAGATTCGGCCCCTGCTGGTGGAGCACTGCCAGGTGTGCCACGGACCCCGGCTGCAGCAGGGAGGCCTGCGCCTGGATTCAGCCGAGTTTCTGCGGCAGGGCGGCCAGTCGGGACCGGCGGTGGAGCCGGGAAAAGTGGAGCAGAGCCGCCTGATTCGGTTGGTGCGGGGTTCCGGGGACCTGCAAATGCCTCCTACCGGACCCCTGGCGGAAAGTCGGATCGCCGCCCTGGAGCAGTGGGTTCGAGACGGCGCCGTCTGGCCCGAGCCCCGGGCGGTCCGCCAGCAGACGGCGGAGCGGCAGAGCCGTGTGGTTGCCCGCTCCCCCGCCGACGGAGAGTTGGCCGCCGGGCTGCGGGTCTGGCTGAAAGCCGACGCCATCCAGTTCGAGGAGGAGGAGAGGCTCAGGTCCTGGCAGGACTCCGGCGGACGCGGCAACCATTGGAGGGTTTCCACGGTGGAGGGGCCGTCGGGCGAGGTCGCGGCGCCGCAATGGATTCCGGAGAGCCGGGTGCACGGGAAGCCGGCCCTGAGATTCGACGGACAGAGCCGGCTGGAGGGGCCCGAAAGCCTCGTCTCGCAGGAGGCGAAAGCGTCCGGGACCGTTTTTGCGGTGGCTCGCTTTGAATCGCGAGACAAGAGTGGCGAAGCGGAGGGGAGCATCGCCGCGCCCGGCGGCAACCGCCCCTGGATCATCGCCAGGACCCGCCGGCCCGGGACCGCCAACGGCGCCGTCCGCTATTACCTCAACGGAAAGGAGTCGGACGGTTCTCCGGCAGTCCAATCCCTGATGAACCAGGTTGTTTCCGGCCGGATCTCCTTCCGCGGGGACCTGGCGGAAGTCATCCGCTACGACACCGCCCGCAGCGAAGCCGAGCGACGGTCGGTGGAAGCCTACCTGGGGGACAAATACGACATCCTGCTTCCCTGGAACCCGGAGGAGACGCTCGCCGAGTTTAGCGAGGAAGAAAAGTCCTTCTGGGCCTTCCAGCCCGTGACTCGCAGTGAGTCTCCGGAAGTTCGGGACCAGGCCTGGCCCCGCACCTGGCTGGACCGGTTCATCCTCGCCGGGCTGGAGGCCGAGGGTCTGCGGCCGGCTCCGCCCGCGGACCGCCGCACGCTGATTCGCCGGCTCACCTTCAACCTGCTGGGTCTGCCGCCGGAACCCGCCGAGGTTGAAGCCTTTGTCAGTGATCCCTCGCCCCACGCCTATTCCAACCTGGTGGAGCGCCTGCTGGATTCGCCTCACTATGGCGAGCGCTGGGCCCGTCACTGGCTGGACGTGGTTCGCTATGCCGACACCACCGCCCATGACGGCAACTACATCATGCGATTTGCCTACCGCTACCGCGACTACGTGGTGCGGTCCTTCAACCAGGACAAGCCCTACGATCGGTTCATCCTCGAGCAGCTTGCCGGCGACCTCCTTTCGGGAGACGCCGACTGGCGGGCCTTCCGCGACCGGATGGTGGCCACCGGGTTCCTGGTGCTGGGTCCCAAGGCGCTGGCGGAGCAGGACAAGGAGAAGTTCCTGTTCGACGTGGCCGACGAGCAGATCGACGTCACGGGTCGCACCTTCCTGGGCCTGACCCTGGCATGCAGCCGTTGCCACGACCACAAGTTCGATCCCATTCCCACCGCCGACTACTACTCCCTGGCCGCCATCTTCAAGGGCACCCGGACCATGGCCGACCTGGAGTTCGCCTCCAAGTGGCAGGAGTGGCCCCTGGTGAGCGAGCTGCGGAAGCGCTACCCGGACCGGTTTCCCGCTCCCGTGCCCAGCCTGGCTCCCCTGGGCCAGGCCAGCCAGTCCAGCACCCGGTGCCAGGACACCGCGGACAAGGCCATCGACGGCGTCTTCAACAACCGCCAGGAGACCGCCGAGGGCGACTCCAGCCCCTGGTGGGAGGTGAAGCTGGCCGGAAGCGGTCCCATCGGCATGGTGGTCCTGTGGAACCGGGTGGATGCCGAGTTCAAGCGCCTCTCCAACTTCCGGGTCTCGGTGCTGACCGACGATCGACAGGAAGTGTGGAACCAGGACTTTTTCCCGGAGGGTCCGGATGCCGAGGAGTTCCCGACCCCGGCCGAGGGGTTTCGCATTTGCCCGCCCCAGGGAACCAGGGGCCGGATCGTGCGGGTGGAGCTGCTGGGTCCCCGGGAAGAGGAGACTTCCACCCTCCATATGGCGGAAGTGGAAGTCTTTGCCGCCGGGGACTGCTCCGGGCCGCCCGCCGATCCGCTGACGGTGATGGCTGTCAAGGATGGCGGTCCGGCTCCCATGCGGATCATGGTCCGCGGAAACCACCGCAGTCCCGGCAAGCTGGTCCCCCGTCGTTTTCTGCAGATCCTGAATAGGGGCTCTGACGGGATCGTCGACAGCGACCAGAGCGGCCGCCTGGAGTTGGCCCGGTTCATTGCCAGCCCCGACAATCCCCTGACCGCGCGGGTGATGGTCAATCGGATCTGGCAATGGCATTTCGGGACCGGCCTGGTGGCCAGCAGCGACAACTTCGGGACCTTGGGAGACCGGCCCTCCCACCCGGAGCTGCTGGATCGGTTGGCGGCCTGGTTCGTGGAGTCGGGATGGTCGGTCAAGCAGTTGCACCGGCTGATCCTGAACTCCAGCGCCTACCGGATGCAGAGCGGCATCTCCAACCCCGCGGCCGAAGTTGCGGACGCCGGCAACCGCCTGCTCTGGAGGTTCCCGCGCCGCCGCCTGGAGGCGGAAGCCCTGCGCGATGCCATCCTGGCCCTCAGCGGCCGGCTGGACCGGACCATGGGCGGGTCCATCTTCGATTACAAGGGCAAGTCCGCGGTGGACGATTATTACCGCGGCCTGTTCTCGGCGGGGAAGGGCGGCTACGGCTTCGACGCCTATCGGAGCGGGCGCCGCAGCCTCTACCTCCCGGTGGTGCGCAACCAGCTCTTCCCCATGTTCCAGCTCTTCGACTTTGCCGACTCCAACGCCGTCACCAGCAGGCGCGGCGACTCGACCGTGGCTCCGCAAGCGCTGTTTTTGATGAACAGTCCCTTCGTCATGGAGCAGGCTCGCCACTTCGCCGAGGCCCTGCTTTCTCGGGAGGGCGCCGACGACAGGGAGCGGGTGGTACTGGCCCATCGCAAGGTGCTGGCCCGTCCCCCTTCCGACCAGGAGACCCGGCAGGCGCTGGCCTACCTGGCAGCCTACCCCAAGGTCCAGGAGACGGACCAGGCCGAGCGAGTCGAGGCCCGGCGGGAGGCTTGGGCCAGTTATTGCCAGTTGCTGTTCGGCCTCAACGAATTCATGTATATTGAGTGAGAACGAAGCTTGGTCTTCTCGGAACACCCGGCATGAATGATTCTTCGGCAGCGCGCCCGGCTTTCCTTCCCGGACCGGTATCCCGGCGCGATCTCCTGCGTCGGACCGCCTGCGGCTTCGGCTACCTGGCCTTGGCGGGATTGTCCTCGCTGGAAGCCCGGGCCGCGTGGGCTCCATCGGGGGATCTCAATCCTCTCAGTCCCAAGCCGACCCATTTCCGGCCCCGGGCCAAGCGGGTCATCTTCCTCTTTCTGCACGGCGGCGTCTCCCACATCGACACGTTCGATCCCAAGCCCAAGCTTACGGAGATGCACGGCAAGCCCTTGCCCTTCCCCAAACCCGAGATCACCTTTGCCGAGACCGGAAATCTGTTGAAGTCTCCCTGGGAATTCCGGCAATACGGGGAATGCGGCCAACCGGTGAGCGAGCTCTTCCCCCATGTCGCCACCTGCGTGGATGACCTGTGCATGATCCATTCCATGGTGGGCGACTTTGTCTCTCACGGCGGCGCCGCCCTGCAGCTCCACACGGGGGACGGGAACCTGATCCGGCCGAGCATGGGATCCTGGATTCTCTACGGCCTGGGAACCGACAACCGGAACCTCCCCGGGTTCATCAATATCTCGCCTCCCTACATCCACGGCGGGGGCCAGAATTTCGGGTCGGCTTTCCTGCCCGCCGTCTACCAGGGCACGGGGATCGGCGACGGCGCCACCCAGTTCGTCGAGGGGGAAATACCCAACCTGAAAAGCGGGGGCAGAGACCTCGGGGTGCAACGACGGCAACTCGACCTGATGGGGGCCTGGAACCGGCGCCATCTCGCCTCGACCGCCTACGACGCCCGGCTGGAAGCCCGCATCCAGGCCTTCGAGCTGGCCTTCCGCATGCAGCGCCATGCTCCCGAAGCCCTGGATTTCTCCGGGGAGTCGAAGAGCACCCTGGACCTCTACGGCATTGGAGAGGAGCCCACCGACGAGTATGGGCGCCAGTGCCTGCTGGCCCGGCGCCTGGCGGAGCGGGGAGTGCGCTTCGTGCAGGTTTCCCACAGCTATCCCAGAAACTACTGGGACCAGCACTCCAAGTTGCGCGAGGGCCACGAAAAGAACTCCCGCAAGGTCGACAAGCCGATTGCGGGACTGCTCAAGGACCTCAAGGGCCGGGGGCTGCTGGAGGACACCCTGGTCATCTTCGGCACCGAGTTCGGGCGCTCACCCGCGGTGCAGGGGGAAGACGGGCGCGACCACAACCCCACCGGGTTTACCATCTGGATGGCGGGGGGCGGGGTCAGGCCCGGGATTCGCTACGGCGCCACCGACGAGTTCGGATGGTATGCCGTGGAAAACAAGATGACCTTCAACGATTTTCATGCCACCGTGCTCCACCTGATGGGCCTGGACCACACCAGGCTCACCTACCGCCACGCCGGGCGCGATTTCCGTCTCACCGACGTCGCCGGCGAGGTGCCGCAGGAAATCCTTCTCTAACCGGCAGGAATCCTTCCTCAACTTGTCTTCAGTATTCGATGGGTTGGTCTTCGAAGTGCCGATGGCGCCGGTACTGGATGCGGCAGTCGACTCGCAACAGGGCCAACCGGGCGGCAATGTCGGGATCCCGCCTGAGGAGCCTGACCCTCAACAGGTTGCGACCTCTCCTGGGATAGCGGGCGGGGTCGAGATGGAAGTCGTAGGCGTAGCCGTAGGGGGTGATGGAGTGGGCGCTGGACTGCTGGTCCACCAGCCGGTAGGTCATGTCCACCTTCCGGAGAATGGAATCGGGCAGTTCCTGCTGGTTGAGATGGATCTCCACTTTGTCGTAGTTGGGGAGGATCTCCCGGAATCGGACTCGCAGCACCACAGACTTGACCCGGCCCAATCGGCGCCACTGCTGCAGGTCGTCGGCCACCCGGAAGGACACCTGGTGGGATTCTCCGGCGTCCAGCTCCCTGGGAAGCTGAACGTCCCTTCCGGGCAACCAGCCGGCCGTGGCCTGGTCCCGGATGTCGGACCGCACCAGGTAGTGCTTGTCGGCCTGGGCCAGAAGCCCGGGGTGCCCCAGCAGGCGCAGCGCTTCATACTCCCGGGTGGTCCAGGGCCATCCGTTGGGAGCCCAGACGTGGTCGGCGATGGCGAAACCGTGGGCGCCCTGGCCGTAGGCGTTGGCGGCGGCGGCCCAGATCATGGCCGGGGTGGCGCTGCGCGCGAATTGCCGGTAGAGGTTGGCGTGGAAGGCGTAGTAGACCCGGCATGGGGTGCCGCGGGTCAGGGCCACCGCCGGGGCCAGGTCGACGTCCTGGTCCACCCCTTCTTCCTCGGTGAAGCTGCTCTCGCAG
>JAPOZE010000106.1 GCA_026706225.1 Acidobacteriota bacterium | reverse complement strand
GCCGCCACTGCCCCGGTGGATTCCCGGGTGCAGCGGGAGGTCATGACCTATCTGGGGGTTGAATTCGGCAATGCCGGCAGCCGGCATCACGGGTTCGGTACCCGAGCCCGCAGCGCCGTGGAGAAGGCGCGCGTGCGGGTAGCGGCGTTGGTGGGCGCCACCCGGGGCGAGATCATCTTCACCAGCGGCGCCACCGAGAGCAACAACCTGGCCCTGCTGGGTCTGGCCGAGCATGGAGCCAAGACCGGCAGGACCCATCTGGTCAGCACCCGGATCGAGCACAAGTCCGTATTGGAGCCCCTGCAGGCACTCTCCGCCCGGGGCTTCGAAGTCACGCTGGTAGCCCCGGAGGCGGGCGGCTGGGTGCATCCCCAGTCCATCCTGGAAGCGGTCCGCGAAGATACCCTTCTGGTCTCGGTAATGCAGGTCAACAACGAGACCGGAGTCATTCAGCCCATCCGGGACATCGCCCGGTTGCTCGGGAACCATCCGGCCTACCTGCACGTGGATGCCGCCCAGGGTTTCGGGAAGGAAACGGCACCCCTGCGCGACCGTCGCATCGACCTGATCAGCATCAGCGGGCACAAGATCTATGCCCCCAAGGGCATCGGCGCCCTGGTGACCCGCCGGCGCAACGGACAGCGTCCCCCTCTCGCGCCTCTAATGCATGGGGGAGGTCAGGAGCTGGGATTGCGGCCGGGGACGCTGCCGGTTCCGCTCATCGCCGGTCTGGGAAAGGCTTCGGAACTGGCCATGATGGAGCACGAGGAGCGCAACGCGGCCTGTCGATACTTCAAGAAAGTTCTCTTGAAGAAATTGCAGCCGCTGAAACCGGTTTTCAACGGGGAACTCGACCGGACCGTCCCCCAGATCGTCAATTTGACCTTTCCGGGAATCGACTCGGAGGAGGCCATCGAGGCGGTGAGCCGGGTGGCCGCCATTTCCAACGGATCGGCCTGCACCACGACCTCCGAAAGCTGCAGCCACGTGTTGAGCGCTCAAGGACTGGACGAGGCTCGCATGGAAGGAGCGCTTCGCCTCTCCTGGTGCCATCTCACTTCGCAGCCCGACTGGAACGGCTTCATACGCGCAATCGAATCGATTCCGGTCGCGGAGCATCCGGGCAGGTCACCCGCGATAGGGATAGGTCAGGCCGGCGCCGTTTGAGAGAGCGCCGAACCATCCGAATGGGACAAGACCGGCAGCAGCAAATTCGTTACAAGCGTTCCCGATTTTCGACGCGGCTGCCGGTGGATCGACGCTATACCGCCTCTCACTTCTGGACTGTCGAGCAGCAATCCGGCCTGTGGCGGGTGGGAATGACCAAATTCGCCACACGAATGCTCGGGGATCTTGTAGAATTCGAATTCGACGCCAGGCCCGGCCAGCAGGTCAGCGTTGGCCAGACCATCGGCTGGATCGAAGCCTTCAAGGCCCTGACCGACCTTTATTGCGTGGTCGACGGGGTCTTCGAAAGTGTGAACCCCCTGATCGAGCAGGACATCAGCCTGGTCGACACCGATCCCTACGGAAAGGGCTGGCTCTACAGTGTCAGCGGCGCCCCCGAATCCAACAGCGTGGACGTGCAGGGATACGTGGAGATTCTGGATCTCACCATCGACAAGATGAGAGAGCAGTCGGGGCACAAGGACGATAATGGATAAAGCCCGCTACATCATGATCGGTGGTTTTCTCGGGGCCGGCAAGACCACGGCCGTGCTGCGCCTGGCCGAACTCTTGCAACGCCGCGGGTCTCGAGTGGGATTGATCACCAACGACCAGAGCCACGGACTGGTCGATACCGCCTTGCTCGGCTCCAGCGGCTTTCCCGTGGAAGAGATTACGGGCGGATGCTTCTGCTGCAAGTTCGATTCTCTGGTCGGCGCCTCCGAGCGCCTGTCGAGGGAGCAGCGCCCCGATGTCTTCTTGGCCGAGCCGGTGGGGAGCTGCACCGATTTGAAAGCCACGGTGGACTACCCCCTGCGGCGCATGTACGGCGGGAACTACTGGATCGCTCCCCTGAGCGTCATGGTGGATCCGGTGCGGGCCCTGCGCATTCTGGAGCTCGAGCCCGGGAAGTCTTTCTCGCCCAAGGTGGTTTACGTCTACCGCAAGCAGTTGGAGGAAGCCGACATCATCGTCATCAACAAGATCGACCTCCTCAGTCCCCAGCGCCTGGAACGGCTCAGTCAGGCGCTGCAGGAGACGTTTTCCCCCGACCGGGTGCTGGCTGTTTCCGCGCGCCAAGGCACAGGGCTGGAGGAATGGTTCGAACAGATCACCCGGCCCCTCGACTACACGCAGGGAGACCTGGAAGTGGACTACGACACCTACGCCGAGGGAGAGGCGCTGCTGGGATGGCTCAACTGCAGCTTGCGGGTAGAGGCTGACACTGCCTTTGACGGCAATGCCCTCCTGCGCCAAGCCATGACGGCCATCCAGCGACGCCTCCGATCCCGCGAAATCGCCCACTTGAAAATGACCTTGACCCCTGGCGAGCAGGGCCACGATATCGGGGTGGCCAACCTGACCGGGACCGATGGCGTTCCGGAGCAGTCCCATGCGTTGCAAGACCCCCTGAGTACCGGGGAACTCATTGTCAACCTGCGGGCCGAGGCCGATCCGGAAGACCTGCGGACCCTGGTTCAGGAAGTTCTCCAGGCCATTGGCCGGGATGATGGACTGTCGCTCAAGGTAGAGCACCTGGAAGCGTTCCGCCCGGCACGGCCCACGCCCACCCATCGGCTGCGGGCGTCGGAGTCCGGTGTGACGGCCGTACAGGTCGCTCCCGCTTGAATATGGCAAGCCACCACGATGCTACCGTGCCGAAACGCCCAATCCCGGGACCGGTGCCGGCGCAGCCGCCGAAAATCCTCTATTGTCGCTGCGCCTATGCCAAGGTGATTGCTGCGGATGTCAAGGACGAGGTCCTTCAACGGCTTACCCGGTCGGGGGCAGCCTTTGAGGCCGTTCCCGATCTGTGCGAGATGTCGGCCCGCCGCGATCCGGCGCTGAAGCGACTGGCGGCGGAGGGTGGAATCAGGATTGCGGCCTGCTATCCGCGAGCCGTAAAGTGGCTCTTTTCAGCGGCTCAGGCACCCTTGGCTCAAGATACCGTTGAAATTCTGAACATGCGCGTGGACAGTGCCGGAACGGTCGTCGAGCGTCTGCTTGAAGGGTGTTCCAAAACGGAGGAATCGTCGTGATACCTCCCAAATCGCCTCTCCGGATCGGTCTCTACCAGAACGGTGGCCGCCGCCAGCCTGGCGACGACCCGCATTACGACTTGACCCGCAGCCTTCTGGACAGAGGCTATGCGGTTTCGGTCATCCGCTCGGACAGCCAGGTCGGAGCCATGCAGGAAGGCGCCTGGCTTCTGCTGGGAGTCTTCGGCAAGAATGAACCGCTTCCCGCCATGGGAAACGGGAACGGAGACAAGCTCTATTTCCGGGACATCGACGGTCTCGAAACCTCCGAGATTCTGAAGGTTGTGGAGGAGGTGCGAGGGCAAACCGAGCTGCCCGATCCCGGCGGCTGGAAACCCTGGTTTCCGGTGATCGACTACAACCGCTGCACCAACTGCATGCAGTGCCTGAGCTTTTGTCTCTTTGACGTCTACGGGGTGCACGAGGAGAAGATCCAGGTTCAGAACGAAAGCAACTGCAAGACGGACTGCCCGGCCTGCTCCCGCGTCTGCCCCGAGGTGGCCATTCTCTTTCCCAAGTACAAGAGCGGCCCCATCAACGGCGACGTGGTCCGGCAGGAGGACATTCAGCGCGAGGCCATGAAGGTGGACATCTCGGCCCTGCTGGGCGGGGATCTCTACGGTTCCCTGCGCACGCGTCAGACGGAGGCCCGACAGCGCTTCTCCACCGAGCGGGACGAGTCTCGAGCCCTGCTGGAGCGCAAGAAGTGCCTGCGCAAGCTGAAGAAGGACTTTGACATCCCGGACGAGGTTCTGATGAGCCTGCCCTCGGCCGGCGACATCCAGGAACGGGCCGAACGGGCCAAGGCCAAGCTGGCTGCCCGCCAGGAGCGCTCCCAGACCGTAAAGGACAACCGGCCGGCTCCCACCGAAGACGACTGGGGAATCTAGCCCGATGCTGACCACGATGCTCTCCTTCGGCTATCGCATGGTGCGGACCACCGACGCCCGCCTGCTGTGGAAGATCGGCTACAACTTCGGATACAAGGGCATCCGTTCGGTTCAGCGGTTCAAGGCCCGGCTCAAGCAGGGGCAGACCTTTCCCCCGTTTCTCTACGTCTCCATCACCAATAGCTGCAACCTCCGCTGCCAGGGGTGCTGGGTAGACGTCGACAAACCGCAGTCGCTGATCAGTTTCGAGGACATGAACCGGTTGATCGGGAATGCCAAGAAACATGGAAACAGCTTTTTCGGGATCCTCGGGGGGGAGCCCTTCCTCCATCCCGACCTCATGGCCATCCTGAAGGCTCACCCCGACTGCTACTTTCAGATCTTCACCAACGGTCATGCCATCACCGACAAGATGGCCTCTGAACTCCGCGACGCCGGCAACGCCACGCCCCTGGTCAGCGTGGAAGGGACCGAAGCCGTCAGCGACGTGCGGCGCGGGCGCAAGGGCGTCCTGAACCGGACCCTGGCCGGCATCGAGGCCTGCCTGCGGCACCGGCTGATCACCGGAGTGGCCACCAGCGTGTGCCAGAGCAACTTCGACGACCTGGTCCGGGAATCCTGGATCGACAGGCTCATCGATATGGGAGTGCACTACACCTGGTTCCACACCTATCGGCCTGTCGGGCCCATCGCCAATCCTCAGCTCGCCCTGACCGCCGATCAGGGGCTCCGACTGCGGCGGTTCGTGCTGGACATGCGCAACCGCAAGCCGATCGGGATCGTGGATGCCTACTACGACGACCGGGGAGAGGCGCTCTGCCCGGCGGCCACCGGGATCAGCCACCACATCAGCCCCTTCGGCGACGTGGAGCCCTGTCCCGTGATTCAGTTCGCCAACGAGTCCATCCACGACAACCAGGGAGATTTGTTCAAGACCATGACCGAGTCTCCCCTGCTGGAGGACTTTCGGCGGACGGCCGCCAAGGCTACCCAGGGGTGCATCGTCCTGGAACGGCCCGACTTGCTCAAGCAGGTGGTGGAGCGCAACGGGGCTGAAGATACCACCCTGCGGCAGAGGGCCATGCCGGAACTGGAACTGATGGAATCGAGACCCAGCCAGTACAATCCCGGGAATGAGCTCCCGGAAGAAAACTGGGCCTATCGCTTCGCCAAGAAACACTGGTTTTTCGGATTTGGAGCCTATACCTGAAGAGGAATGGGCCAGGAGGGAGTCGCCAGCATGATCCGGAAGATAACGGATGATCTCAAGAGGGCGCCGGATTCCGGAAACGGGGTCCTGCTGACGCTTCCGGCCAAGGTCCCCAAGCAGGCCTACCGCCCCGCCCAGTCCAACATTCCCGACGACAAGCTGGTTCGGGTCTTTCTGAAGAAGGTCGTGGCCGATCATGTCCGCGCGGTGGGCGCGGTGCCGCCGCTGAGCATGGACGAGCTGCGGGAACACGCCGCCGCCGTGCTCGAGGCGGCCAAGCTGGACAGCAAGTACCGGGACTACGCGGCCATCCTGGTCAGCAACGAGGCCTGGCGGGATACGCTGGCCCAGATCCCCTACGACCGCCGCCTGCTGCTGCTTCCCAAGTGCCTGCGAGTGGAAGAACGCTGTCCCGCGCCCTTCGACGAGTTCGGACTGCTCTGCAAGGAGTGCGGGCTTTGCTCGATTCAGGACCTGTCGGTGGAGGCGGAGCGGTTGGGTTACGCCGTGCTGGTTGCGGAGGGCTCGGCCATCGTGCGGCAGATGATCGAGACCGGCAAGATCGAAGCCGTGGTGGGGGTCAGTTGCATCAAC
>JAPOZE010000001.1:787-5900 GCA_026706225.1 Acidobacteriota bacterium | reverse complement strand
ATGCCCCCCAGCGTGGCCGCCCGTTTGTCCAATTCAAGGTCGGGCTCGTGCCGGCGGGCCTGCATGACCTTGACCAACCGCAACCGCAGCTTGGGCACGTAGTGATGAATCATGCGAGAGGCGATCCAGGCCAGGAGAAACAGGCCGGCAATCTTGGCGCCCGCACCCGCATAGCGAGTCGCGAACTCGCCAATTTGAGTCCAGTCGATCAATGGAGCACCTCCTCGGTTTCCGCGTGGCGGTGGAAGCGGTCGCCGGAGGCGTCGCCGTCCGCCATCGGGAGACTGCCCAAACGGATTTGTCCCGAGAACCGTGAGCGGTTGCGCCGCCCCGGATGCCGGCAAGGAGAAGGCTGGCGTTCAATCATCTTCGCCAGCGTCCTCTGCCGTCTCGTCGTCCAGAACGGCCAGCACTTCCTCGGCATCCGCGGCCTGGTCCTCGGGGACGTGGATTCTGGCTGCGAAGCCGTGGCGGCTGAGACCCGCCCCGAAGGGACCCAGCGGCAAAAGAGTCGAGGCTTCCTCGCCCTGCACCGTGTAGTCGATGTCGGCATCCTCGAGCACCGACTTGACCAGCATCAGTAGAGACACGTCTGTGGTCTCGTATACCATCACCCAGCGCAGAGGTTTGGACTCCTGGTCGGTGGTCATCGGAGAATGCACCTCGCGGATTGGAACGCCATTAACCGTTTCCTGCCCTTATGCTAGAATGAACGCCTCTCTAGGTGCAAATAGGCACGAGTTTAACCGAAAAGCCGGGGACCTGTTTTGAGTCCGAGAGCCCTTCCCATCCTTGTCTTCATGTTGTCCGCCGGCCCGGTCCAGGGACTGTCGGCCGACGCCCCGCTGCCTGAAAAAGCGCGGTCTGTCCTGCAACAGCATTGCCTGTCCTGCCACGGGGAGACGCGCATCTCGGGCCTGGATCTCCGCCAGAGGGAGTCCCTGCTCAAGGGCGGCAACAGCGGTCCCGCCCTTGTTCCCGGGCACCCGGAAGAGAGCCTGCTCTACCAGGCCGTGCTCCAGACCGGAGAGTTGAAAATGCCGGTGGGAGGCACTCTCTCGCCGGAGGAAGTGGAGGTCCTGAGAGAATGGATCCGGGCGGGCGCTCCCTGGGAGGGAGACCCTCACGGTTCCAACGGGATTTCCAACTGGTGGTCGTTTCAGGCCCTGGGTGATCCCGAGGCGCCTGAAGTGCGCGATCCGGGCTGGGTTCGGACGCCGGTGGATGCCTTCGTGCTGCGCAAGCTGGAGGAAAAAGGCCTGGATCCGGCTCCCCGTGCCGGCAAGCTGACGCTGCTCCGCCGGGCCAAGTTCGACCTGCACGGCCTGCCCCCCACGGAGGAGGAAATCGAGCAGTTTCTCGGCGACAAGGCTCCCGGGGCCTTCGCCCGGCTGGTGGACCGCCTGCTGGCCTCGCCCCGCTACGGGGAACGCTGGGGCCGCCACTGGCTGGACGTCGCCCGCTACGCCGATTCCAGCGGCCTGGACGAAGACATCACCATGCCCTATGCCTGGCGCTACCGGGACTACGTGGTCGACAGCTTCAATCGGGACCTTCCTTATGATCGCTTCGTGAAGGACCAGATTGCCGGAGACCTCTATCCCTCCAACAAGCCGGGGCATCCCAACGTTCGGGCTGTGCTGGGAACCGGGTTCCTGGCGGTCGGCCCCCGCGCCATCGCCCAGCAGGACAAGACCAAGATGGTCTACGACCTGGTGGACGAGCAGATCGACACCCTCTCCAAGACTTTCCTGGGACTGACCATTGCCTGTGCTCGCTGCCACGACCACAAGTTCGACCCGATTTCGACCAAGGACTACTACTCCCTGGCTTCCATCTTCGCCAGCACCCGCAGCTTCGGCGTCCTCATACCGCCCGACAAGAAGCCGCCCTTCGTGTCCAAGTTCTACTTCGAGCCCCTGGTTCCCAAGGAGGTCCACCAGCGCTACCGGAGCCACCAGGACAAGATCAAGGGGCGGGAGTCACTGATCGAGGCGCTGGTGCTGACAGGAGTCGCCGGGAATCTCGAAGAAAAGCTCTATCCCCTTCTGGCCGAATACATGCTGGCGGCCCGGCGTGTTTACCGGCAAGGCGAGTCCCTGAAGCAGGTGGCGGACGCGGGGGATCTGGACCCGCAACTGCTGCAGCGCTGGATCGAATACCTGCAACCGGGCAACGCCTTTCGTCCCTACCTGGACAAGTGGCACCGGGCCGAGTCCTCCGAGCTCGACAGGGTGGCGGAGGAATACCAGGATCTCTTCGACAGGTTGTCCGGAGAGTGGCACCAGCGCCTGCGGCAATGGAAGCAGAAGGTGGAGGTGGCCGTTCGGGAGGGCAAGGCCCCCCGCAAGAAACCGCACTTCTTTGACGAGTTCATCACCGTGGAGGGTCGCTTTTTCAACTCGGTGATCAGTCCTCCTCCCAAGGCCGAGGGGACCAAGGAGGACAGCGGACCCTTCGGGATTCAGGAAGAGGACAGGGAAGCGCTGCTGCCCAAGGAGACCCGGGACCGCATCGGCGAACTGAGAAAAGAGGTGGAGCTTCTGGAGGAGTCGTCGCCTCCGGAGCCACCCCTGGCTTCCGCCGTGGCCGAAGGGGAACCCGTCGACCAGAGGGTGTTCGTCCGCGGCAGTTACCAGACTCCTGGCGAGCCGGTGGCCAAGCAGTTCCCGGTGGTGCTGGCCGGAAGCCGGCAAACGCCGATCACCCAGGGCAGCGGGCGCAGGGAGCTGGCCGAATGGCTGACCCGAGCAGACCATCCCCTGACCGGCCGGGTGATGGTCAACCGCATCTGGCAGTGGCACTTCGGCGAGGCCCTGGTGCGCACTCCCAACAACTTCGGCACCACCGGCGAAAAACCCACCCATCCTCGGTTGATGGACTACCTGGCGCGCCGATTGGTTGAAAGCGGATGGTCGGTCAAGGCCATGCACCGGTTGCTGCTGCTGTCCAACACCTACCAGCAGAGCAGCCAGGCCTCTCCCAAGACCATGGAATCGGACCTGGACAATCGGCTATGGTCCCGAGCCAGGCGCCGCCGGCTCTCGGTGGAGGAAATGCGGGACGCCTTCCTGGCGCTGGACGGTTCCCTGGACCTGACCCTGGGAGGGTCGCTGGCGTCCCGGAAAATGGACTATGCCCAGAAGGGTCCGGAACAGGCCTTTGATCCCAACGATACCCGGCGTCGCAGCCTCTACGTTCCGGTCATTCGCAACAAGATCCCCGGCGTGATGAAGCTGTTCGACTTCGCCAACAGCTCCTTGAGTTCGGCCAGGCGGACCGAGAGCAACGTGGCCACCCAGGCGCTCTACATGATGAACAGCGAGAACGTGGCCGATCGGTCGCGCTCCCTGGCCAGGCATTTGACGGCGGGCGATGAGGGGGAGGATTCCGGGCGTGTCCGCAGGGCCTACCTGATTGCCCTGACCCGGCTGCCCACGCCGCAGGAGGTGGAGGAGTCACTCGCCTACCTGCGGAATTATCCGGCAGGGACGGGGAAGGACGAAGATTCCCGTCTGGATGCCTGGCAGAGCCTCTGCCGGATTCTGATGACCTCCAACGAGTTCAACTTTGTCAACTGAGGGAACCATGAATCTCCCATCCCGACCCATTTCCCGGCGGGCGATGCTGCGCCGAACGGCCTGCGGATTCGGAGCTCTGGGACTGCAGGCCCTGCTGGCACAGGACGCCGGCCTGTTTGCCGCCTCCCCGCCTCACAATCCACTCGCTCCCAAGCTTCCCCACTTCAGTCCCCGGGCCAAGCGGGTCATCTTCGTGTTCATGCACGGCGGTCCTTCCCAGGTGGACACCTTCGACCCCAAGCCCCGGCTGGACAGGGATCACGGCAAGCCCATCCCCTTCAAGCTGTCGCTCCAGTTCGCTCCCGAGGATCTGGGCGGCCTGATGAAGTCGCCCTTCGCCTTCCGCCGCTACGGTGAGAGCGGCATTCCGGTCAGCGATCTCTTTCGCCACGTGGGAGCCCACGCCGACGAGCTGTGCGTGATTCGCTCCATGGTGGGCGAGGGTGTGGACCATGGGGCGGCCCTGCTCCAGCTCAACACCGGCACGCTCAACTTCACCTTGCCCAGCATGGGGTCCTGGATCTTTTACGGCCTGGGGACCGAGAACCAGAATCTGCCCGGTTATATTGAGATCAAGCCCTCCTACTACCACGGCGGGGCCAGGAACTGGCATTCCGGCTTTCTGCCGGGCGCCTACCAGGGGACTCCCATCGGCAACGACACGGTCAAGGTGCCGGATATTCAGGACAACCCCATCGAGCACCTGACCAGCGGAAACCTGACCTCGGAGCAGCAGCGCTACGAGCTGGAGATGCTGCAGAAGATCAATCGGCGCAACGCCCTGGACAACGATTTCGATCCCAAGCTGGAAGCCCGCATTCAATCATTCGAGCTGGCCTTCCGCATGCAGATGGATGCCCCGGAGATCCTGGATATCAAGGGGGAATCGGACGCCACCCGGAAGCTCTACGGTCTGGACGACAAGCGCACCCATGACTATGGCTGGCAACTGCTGCTGGCCCGCAGGCTGGTGGAGAGGGGGGTTCGGGTGGTGCGCTGCTGGCACAGCTACAAGTGGGACCAGCATAGCGATCTGGCGCGGCTGCACGCCCAGAACGCCCGCGAGGTGGACAAGCCCATCGCCGGACTGTTGACCGACCTCAAGGCCCGCGGACTGCTGAAGGATACGCTGGTGGTGTGGGGAGGCGAGTTCGGACGCACCCCCTTCGCCCAGCATGACGGCCGCGACCACAACCCCTATGGATACACCATGTGGATGGCCGGCGGCGGGGTCAAGCCCGGAACCACCTACGGCGCCACCGACGAATTCGGCTATCACGCCGTGGAGGATCGCATGCACATCCACGACCTGCACGCCACCATCCTCCACCTGCTCGGCCTGGATCACGAGGCCCTCACCTACCACCACGGCGGCCGCGACTTCCGCCTGACCGATGTCCACGGCGTGGTCGCCAAGAAAATCATGGCATGAGCCGCTGAGCCGGCCGAACCCGGCTCCTGCTCGCTTCTTTCCCCGCCGGGCTATCCCCCACGCAGGTGATGACCGAAAGAGAGATCCTGATCAAGGCCGT
>JAPOZE010000001.1:0-777 GCA_026706225.1 Acidobacteriota bacterium | reverse complement strand
CGGCCTGGATCACGAGGCCCTCACCTACCACCACGGCGGCCGCGATTTCCGCCTGACCGATGTCCACGGCGTGGTCGCCAACAAGATCATGGCGTGAGCCGCTGAGCCCGGCTCCGCCTGATTCCTCCCTCCGGGCTCTCCCCCCTCGCAGGTCATGACCGAAAGAGAGATCCTGATCAAGGCCGTCGATCGGGCCGTGGCCCAGGGTTGGTTGGGCATTCGGGACAAGGGTTATCGATACGACGGGGTGATCCTCCACCAGGGAACGGTCCGGGTCAACGCCTCCCGGCTGGACAGCAAGAGCTGGCTGTTCAACCATCCCGACCGGATTCTGCTTTCCGAAGAGTTCGCCGAGGCCTTCTTCGGCAGCCACCCCCACCATTGGGTGGCCCTGGTCCACTGCTCCCGGTGCGGGGTGGAGTTCGAGTCCACCGACACCGAGCGCTGCTGGCAGTTCCACCTGGACCAACTCCTGCTGTCGCCTCGGCCCCTGAAGTATCTGGAAAGTTTTCTCTGAGCTACGGTTTGGTAGCCCTGCGTTGCGTGCTCTCTAATGGAGGCATTGCTTTCAGGGACGGGTGCTTTCTATGCGCCGCATTCGCGTCTATATTGTTTCTCTTGTAAAAGGCTTATTATAATAGACTTACTGTGTATCAGCCCGCTTCAATCCCACCATTGTATCCCTCTATTTGAACCGGAATCTACTGGACCGTTCGGGACGTTGGCGGACGTAACCGTTCGGCCAAGCCGTGGTAGAACGGTCGGTCGGCATCCTCC
>JAPOZE010000366.1 GCA_026706225.1 Acidobacteriota bacterium | reverse complement strand
CTCCTTCAGGGAGTGCCGGTAGCGGATGACGTCCAGGAAGGGGATGAGAATGTGGAACCCCGCGTTGAGCGTGCCGCTGTATCGCCCCAGCCGCTCCACGATATAGGCGCTCTGCTGGGGAACCACCACGGCCGTCTTGGCCAGAATGAACAGCACCAGCACCGCCAGCAGGAAGAGTACAATCAGGCCTGCATCCATTAGCTTTTCCCTCCATTCACCCGTTCAAAAGAGTAGGGTTTGCGAACCCATAACACCACGCCCTCGACCCGGTCGACCTGGCAGTTCTCCGACTGGGCGATAGGCTCCGAGCCCACGTTCTTGGCCCGCCAGGAAGTCCCACGCAGCTCGACCTGTCCATATCGGTCCACGGCGATGTTTTCCAGAGCCTGGGCCGTCCCGCCCACCAGGTCGTTGTCCGGATGAGCGGGAGCGACCCGTCTCATTTTTTCCTGCAGGCGCCCCCGCAGCAACAGCAGGCTCCCGATGGAGAGCAGGGAGAAGAGCAGCCATTGCAACCAGGCGGGCCCGTCCAGACCCACGGCGGCCAGCAGGCCTACCAGGACGGCAGCCACACCGAAGAACAGGAGGTAGAAGCCTGTAGGCGTGACCAGTTCCAGAAACAGGAGCCCCAGCCCCAACAGCACCCAGAACCACCAGGTCGTTGCCCAACCGTCCATCGCGAACCTCACGCTGACTCGCCGCTTTCGGCACTGAGAGGATACGCGGAAACCATACCACTTTCCCTCGCTCGGAGGCCAGCCAGCAGTCCCTTTCCCGAAGAACACTGGCTGCGGAATCCCCTGATTCCCATCGTCAGACCCCTTCTCCGGAGGACGGACCAGTTAATTGTTGAAAATGATATTCATGTTCACTATAATGCTGCTTCCAAAGGGGGACCGGCTTCACGGGTTGTTCGATCAGCGGAGGAATGAGAATGAGAAGGCTGCGTTTGTTGGGGTTGATGTTGTGCGTTGTCCTGGCGTCCGGCGGCCACAAGCTGTCCGGCACCGAATCTGTGCGCTCAACACAGGACATTCAGTATCCCGACCTGCCCAGGGGAATCACCAGTTTCGGGGCTGCGGTCATCGGCGATTGGCTGTACGTTTACGGGGGACATTTCGGGCGCCCGCACCACTACTCCAACACGAGTCAGTCGAACCAGCTCAGCCGCCTGAATCTCAGCAAGGACTCGACCTGGGAAGTGATCGCCAAAGGTCCTCGGCTTCAAGGGCTGGCAATGGTCGCCCACGGCGGCAAGCTGTACCGGGTGGGTGGATTCACGGCGCACAACGAAGAGGACGACGACCACGATTTGCGCTCGATAGCCGATTTCGTCCGCTTCCATCCGGAAACGGGAAAGTGGGAGTCGCTGCCGTCCTTGCCGGAGCCCCGATCCTCTCATGACGCCGTTGTGATCGGGGACAAGCTTTACGTTGCCGGTGGCTGGCGCCTGGGCGGTGAAGATCCCGAGTGGCACCGGACGGCCTGGGTGACCGATCTTTCCCGGGAGAGAATCGTCTGGGAATCACTTTCCGAGCCGCCTTTCCTGCGGCGGGCGGTTTCCCTGGGACACCGGAACGGCAAGCTGTACGTCATCGGCGGAATGCGACAGAAGGGCGGGCCGACCACCCGGGTCGATGTCTACGACCCGGCCATAGGCCAGTGGTCCCAGGCGCCGAGCCTGATCGATCCCAAAGCCGAAGCCGACCGCGGCAAGGGCATGGAGGGCTTCGGTTCCTCGGCCTTCAACGTGGAAGGGCGTCTTTTGGTGAGCACCTACAACGGCAATATCCAGGTCCTGGACGAGGAAAACAACGCCTGGCACATTTCGGCCAGGCTCGCAGACGACCGCTTCTTTCACCGCATGCTGCCGTTCAACGGCCGCCTACTGCTGGTGGGCGGGGCCAGCATGCGCGTCGGAAAGCGTCTTCACTTTGAAACGGCCGAGCTGTCCAGCCTGAAGTGACCGGCTAACCGCCATCCCTGTCGCTTTGATCGCCGAATCCGCTTGAGGCATAATGAATCCGGGAATTGAGCCTTGTCGGTCCCGGAAACATGATCCTCTTCAACCGGCGAATGCGGATCCTGGCCGTGCTGGCCTTGCTGCTCCCTGTGACTTCGGAGGGAGCGGAACCGCAAGCCCTTTCCATTGCACCTCTCGGCGGCAAAAAGGGGACCCGGCTGGAGGCCACCCTGCGGGGCCGGTCCCTCCAGGAAGCCTATGCCGTCCGGTTCGACCGGGAGGGTGTGACCGCCACTGTCGAGCGCGTCGAAGAACTGGAGGCCGAAGGTGCGGTCGACCCGTCGGAAGAATTGCCCAAAGCCCAGATTCTGACCCTGGGACTTCGGATCGACCAATCGGCCGGCACGGGCCGCTACCAGTTGCGGGTTGTCTCTCCCCAGGGCGTTACCGGGCCGCTGAGTTTCCTGGTTCACGACCTCCCATCGGTATCCGAAAAACACCCCTCCTCGGACCAGGCGTCCAGTGCCCAAGCGGTCGACTTTCCCTGCGCCATCAACGGCGTCATCAGCCGGCCCGGAGAGAGGGACCTCTACGCCGTGCAGGCCGACGAGGGCCAGCACCTCCGGTTCGAGCTGATCTCCAACCCGTCCGGAACGGCTATGGGAGGGCGTGCCGGCTACAGGGGCGGCTTCGACTCGGTGCTGACGCTCTACCAGCCCCTGGGGAGCTGGTTCGAGGAAGACCGCCTCCATCGATTGGCCTATGACGACAAGTCCAAGGCCAATCCCCGGCCAAACCCCCGAATCGAAACCCGGGGCGGGCAACCCGGCCTCTACCTGCTGGAGGTGGGATCCTTCTACAACCTGGGCGGCCCCGAGTTCAGCTATCAACTCCGAGTCGAGCCCAACGGCCCGGCCGACCCCCAACGGCCCCAGATCACCGCCAACGGCTCCCGATCCGAACCCTGGCGGGAACGAAGCTTCTCCCGCCCCATCGGACCGGATCACATCCGGCGGATCCTGTCCAGGGCGGTGGAGCCCGGCAACGGCGTGGGAGGAGCCTCCGCCGAAAACGGCAGATCCCCACACGAGAAAGCCAACCGCTCCGCCAGTACCGCCTACTCGATCATCCGGGAGCAGGAACCCAACGACGATAGCGCCCCGACCGCGGTGGCGGCCCTCCCCTTCCTGGTGGAGGGTTCCATCGACCGGCCCGGCGACGTGGACAGGCTGGTTTCCTTCCGGGTCCAGCCCGGCCGGAAGCTCGGCTTCGAGATGGAGACCCCCGAGGCGAGCCTGCCCGACTTCAACCCTCGGTGGGCCGTTGTGGATCAAGCCGGGAAGGTGGTTCTGAGCAACGTCTACCGGCGAGTGGTCCGCCAGGCCCTCTCCTACAGCAAGACCATCGAACCCAAGACGATCCATACCTTCCTGCGGGGAGGGACCTACACCTTGCGGGTCCGCGACACCACCCAGCGAAACGGGGCTTCCGACTTCCGTTACCGCCTGCTGGTACGTCCCCAGATTCCCCATGCCGGGGAGCTCAAGGTCCAGGAGGACCGGCTCAACCTGGTTCCGGGAGAAGCCGGCAAGCTGACCGTCACCACCGGGCAGGAGGAAGGGTTTGCCGGGCAGATCCTCCTTCAGGTCGAAGGACTTCCCCCGGGCGTGCAGGCCCTTCCCGGCACCGACTATCAGCCGGAGGCCCCCCCCAACCTGGATGAGGGTCCCAAGGCACGCTATATGCCGCAACAGGGCGCCACCTCGGTCATGATCGTGGCCGCCGAAGACGCTGCGGCCACCCGCATGCCCCGTATCCTTCGCATCCAGGCCCGCCCCGTGGTTTCGGGGAAGATGGGGGCGCTTCTGCCCGTGGGGAAGGTGCACCTGATGGTGCTGAAAGGGAATCGCCCTCAGGCGGCCGCCAATTCGCCCTGAACGGGCCCGCATCTTGAGGCGCCGGCGCCGGATCCCGGGCCGGCCAGCCGGATTTTGGGCCGTCCGTTGGCGATACAATTCGATGAATGCTTCCCGCCCCGACAATCGAGACCATCGCGCAGCCCGGCCGGTCCTCCGGATGACCTTTCTCGCGCTGGTGCTGGCGGCTGCACAGCCCGGCCATGCCGAAAAGGACGCGAACGACACCGCCCAGGCACCAGGAGGCACCTCAAAGGGGGCCGCCCCCAAGCTTCTATCCCTCAGCCTGCAACCCCGGGCCGCCATCCTGCGAGGCAAGGGCGCCTCCCAGCAGTTCCTGCTCACCGGCACATATAGCGACGGGGTGGAGCGGGACCTCTCCAGGCAGGCTCGCTTTTCCCTGTCGGATCCCCGGCTGGGCCGCCTGGATGGCCGGGGGCAGGTGGTTGCCCTGGCCGGCGGCGAGGCTCGGTTGACCGCCGAATTCAGCGGCCTCTCGGCGGAGAGCACCATCAACGTCCAGGCCTCGGCCAGGACCCGCGCTCCCAGCTTCGCCCTGGACCTGGAGGGAATCTTCACCCGGCAAGGCTGCAACGACAGCCACTGCCACGGCAGCGTCAAGGGCCGCGGCGGGTTCAAGCTCTCCAGCCAGTCCGGCAATCCGCGGGAGGACCACCGCTGGATCGTGCGGGGCGGGACCTTCCAGATTTACAGCGAGGAGGCGGCCGGGCCCGAGACTCCCCGAATTTCGCCGGAGGCGGCCGAGGAGAGCCTGCTCTTGTTGAAACCAACCCTGCAGGTGCCCCACGGAGGCGGCCGGCGGCTGGAACCGGACGGTCCCGACTATCGAGCCCTGCTGCAATGGATCGGCCAGGGGGCGCCCTACGGGAACGGCGCCCCCGAGATTGTCCGCCTGGAAGTCATCCCTCGTCAAATCGTGCTGGAGCCGGGGCTGAGCCAGCAACTGGTGGTCACCGCCTGGCTTTCCGACGGCAGCCGAGAGGATTTCACCCGCCGGGTGCGTTACCAACCCACCGCGGAAGAGGTGGTCGAGGTGGACGAAAACGGCCTGATCCGGGCCCGGAAGCCGGGCGAGGCCACCGTCCTGGTGCAGGCGCCCCGCCGGGCGACCCGCGTCTCCCTGGGGGTGGTCAGCAGGATCCTGACCGAATTTCCCCGGGGGCGCCCCCGGAACTTCATCGACGAAGAGGTCCGGCAAAAGCTGCGCCGCCTCAGCATCGTTCCCTCGGGACGCTCCAGCGACCAGGAGTTCCTGAGGCGGGTCTGCCTGGATCTGACCGGAACCCTGCCCCCGCCCCGGCGGGTCCGGGAGTTTCTGGAAAGCCGCGATCCGGACAAGCGGGACCGCCTGATCCTCAACCTGCTGAATTCCCCCGAATTCATCGACTACTGGACCTTTCGCCTGGCCGATCTGTTCCGGGTCTCTCACGAACAAGGCGGCCGGGATAAAGTCAAGCTCTACTGGGAGTGGATCCGGGACTCGATTGCCCGCAACAAGCCCTTCGACCAGGTGGCCCGGGAGCGCATGGCCGGCCAGGGGTACGACGGCCCCACTCGCCATCTCTGGGGAGCAGACGAGATTCGTCTCCCCCAGGACGTCATGACCGAGCAGGCCCGGGTGTTCCTGGGCCGGCGGCTGGACTGCGCCCAGTGTCACGACCATCCCTTCGACTCCTGGACCCAGGATCAGTTCTGGGGCCTGACGGGGTTCTTCAAGAACCTGACCTATTTCTGGACCACCATGGCGGCCGTGGACGACCCCATCGGGCACGAGGAGTTCGGGGCCGACGGCCGGCTGCTTCATCCCCGCACCAGGCAGGAAGTGGAGGCCGTTTATCCCGATGGCCGGCCTCTGCCGGTCGAGGAAAGGAAAGACCCTCGGCCGCGGCTGGCCGACTGGTTCACCTCATCGGAGGAGTTTCTCTTCGAGGAGGCCGTCGCGAACCGATTCTGGAGCTACTTCTTCGGGCGCGGGATCGTCGACCCGGTGGACGACTTTCGCC
>JAPOZE010000189.1 GCA_026706225.1 Acidobacteriota bacterium | reverse complement strand
GAGTCGAACGCCTCGACGCCGATGTAGAGGGCGCGCGCGTCGTAGAGCAGCCGGCGGGTTTCGGGCGGGGCCTGCCGGGCCTGGGCGCTCGAAAGCGTCAGGGCGGCCAGCGCCAGCCAGGACGCCAGGCGGGAGATCCTGATGGGCCTCCGGAACCCGGGGCCGGAGGAGCCGGCTCTCAAGCCTTCTGAATCCAGGCGGACGATAGCCGATCTCACCCAACCAGACGGTCGTGTGTTACTCATGATCTTCTCAGCCGGCCCGAGCGGCGACCGGGCTTTCCTCCAGAAACCGTGGGAAGACTCTCAGGCAGATTTGCCGGAACCGGTCCACGTCGCTCCGGGTGGTTGAACGGTAGGGAGGACGGCTCGATAGCAGCTCCCCGGTCAGGAATCCGGTTGCCGCCGCGAAGGTGCGGTCGAAGGCGGTGTCGGTGAAGCCCTCCTGCAGGAGAGGGATCACGAACTCCTCCCAGAGGCGCTGCAGCCCCTTGCCGATCTCGACCGCCTCGGGATGGCCTTCTTCACAGAGCTGAAAGTAGCGCAGCATCAGCTTGGGGCAGGCATAGACCAGGGAGCTGTAGGAGCCTCGCACGCCGGCATGCCACCAATCGGCCAGCAGGTCTTCACCCACGAAGATCCTGAGCCCGGGAGCCAGACTCAGGAAGGCGGCGGCCTCGTCCTGGCTGGCGACTCCCTTGCACCCGATCAAGGGGAGGTCCTCATCCAGCAGGCGCTTGAGCAGGTCTGTGGTCAAGGGTTTCTTGGAACGCCCGGTGTTGTAGAGAATCACCGGCATCCCCGGCGCCTGGCCGGTGACCTCCTTGAGAAATCGGACGGCCTCTGCGTCGGACACAGCCAGCCAGAAAGGGAACGCTATCTGTACTCCGCCGGCTCCGATCTCCTGAGCGAAGCGGACCCGGCGAACGACCTCGGCCGTCCAGAGGGCGGTGCATCCGACCTGGGTGGGGGTTCCGAACGGCCGGCACTCCTCCACCGTGACCCGCGCCACCTGCCGCCACTCCTCCGGCGTCTGGGCATAGAACTCTCCGGTGGTCCCATGGGTGTACACCCCGTGAGCGCCGGCCCGGCACATCCGCCGCACGTTCTCCCGCAGGGCCTCCTCGTCCACCTGGTCCTGTGCGGTCCAGGGCACCGGCATCCCGGCCCACATGCCTTTCAAAGTGTCGCTGGTCAAGGGCATCGCGAACCTCCTGATTCCTGATGGGAAACGAAGGGCTCCATTTTAAGGAGATCGGAATCGGTAAGCCAGCGGGAAGTCGATTGCTTCCTCCAAATTGAGTTTCCCGACGGCACTCTGTTACAATTTCTCGCCTTTGGCCTAGAGGGGTTTACTTCGACCATGTACTTCAAGGAAAACGATTCGACCGCGATTCGGCTGGTGGAGGGCGTCCACGAGGGCCGGGGCGCCATTCGGATTCGGTCCTTTTTTGACGACAAGAGCCGCCTGGGGACGCGCTTCCACGTCTGGGAACTGGAGCCGGGGACCAGCGAAGGCACCCACACCCACGAGGAAGAGGGGGCTCTGGAGGAGATTTACTACTTCACGCAGGGCCGGGGAAGGATGTGGATCGGAGACGACCAGGTGGACGTCGCCGCCGGGGACGCCATCCTGGTGCCTGCCGGGGTGCCCCACGGCTTCGAGAACAACGGGACTTCGCCCCTGAGAGTCGTCCTCTTCTTCGGAAAGCCGCAGGCAGACCGACCCTCTACCTAGAAGCAGCCCCGGAGCGATGCCGGGGCTTGAGATCGCGGCCGGCCATGAGACTTCGCAAGCTGGGCAATACCGGGCTGACGGCCTCCGAGGTGTCTCTGGGGACGGCCGAAATCGGCCTGGACTACGGGTTCAAGGGCTCGCCGCAGTACACCCGCCCGTCCGTTCGGGACTCGATCCGCTTGATTCACCGGTGTGTGGATCGGGGGATCACTTGGCTGGATACGGCCCGGGCCTACGGCGACAGCGAGGAGGTGATCGGACGAGCTCTCGAGGACCTGTCTCCCAGACCTCGGATTTCCAGCAAGGTGATCTTCGATGGTCCGGTCGTCGACATGGACGCCGCTGCGCAGCGGGGCCATGTGTTCGGTTCGATTGAATCCAGCCTGCGGGCTCTTCAGGCGGATGCCATCGACTTGCTCTATATCCACAACGCCACCGAGAAGATGTTGAGGGCAACCGCCATCCGGGATTCGTTGGAGGAAGCCCGGTCCCAGGGGAAAATCAGGCTGGCGGGAGCCACCTGCTATGGGGAGGAGGACGCCCTGGCGGTCCTGAAGGACCCGCTGTTCCAGGTGTTGCAGGTTCCCTTCAGTCTGCTCAATCAGGAAATGAGGCGGCGAGTCTTTCCGGAAGCCGCCAGCAAGGGCGTGGGCGTCTTTGTGCGGTCCGTTTTCCTGCGGGGCGTACTCACGCCTCAGATCGATTTCCTGCCCGAGAGGCTGGCTCCGCTTCGGGAGCATACTTCGAAGATCCTGCAGGTCCTGGGTCCGGAGGTGAACGGCCTGGCCGAGGCCGCCCTGCGATTCTGCCTTTCCCTGCCTGAGATCTCGTCGGTCCTGATGGGACTGAAGAACCAAGCCGAGCTGGAGTCCAATGTCTCCTGCCTTTCCCGAGGACCGCTGCCGGAGGCGGTAATGCCGGCCATGGCAGGGATGGCTTTGTCCGACCGGACCCTGGTGGACCCCACCTGCTGGCAGGACCTGATCTGAGGGAGGCCGCCCCACCAAAGGTGATACTGCATGGCGCCACAAGCCAAATCCAAGGACCGTTTCCGAAAGGGCCGTGACAGAGGCTGCCGCTTTCTGATGCGACAGTTGAGGCCGGACGGGGGCTTCGGTTCGCCGGAACGCGGGCTGGCGGACTACTACAAGGTCCCTTTGGCCTTGATGGTCAGCGGGGCCAGCGCCGAGGCCAACCGCCTGCTGGACTGGATTCGCCGGCACGGCCAGGGCCGGGACGGAGACTTCGGGCCCCGGTTGCCGGAAACCAACGGGTACTACTACATCTACTACAACATCTGGGTCATCATCGCGGCCCACCGCCAGGGGCACTTTGACCTGTCTCAAAGGGGCATGGATTTCGTGCTGCGCTTCTACGATGAGGAGAGCGGCGGATTCTATTCCAGCCCCATCCAGAGGACTGCCAGGGTCCTGCAGGACCTCTGGGTGGTGAGTGGCGGGGGCCAGGCCGCCCTCTACACCGGCCGGATGCGGGAGAGCCTCGGGGTCGGCCGCTGGATGAAGCGGTTGATGGGGCTGCAGCCCAACTACCCGGAGCAGCTCTACTCGGTCTACAGCCGCGCGGGCGGTCTCCAATCGAACTTCGATCCGGAGGAAGAGATCCGATTCGTGCTGAACGCCTCTGCCGAGCGGGACGAATACTTCTTTCATCCCGGAATCGCCGCCGGCTTTCTGGCGAACCTCTACAAGGCGACCGGGCAGGGGGAGTGGCTCCGCCTGGCGAAGGACTACCTGAGGCTGGCCGAGATTGCCAGCGATTTCAACTACAAGAGCCTGCGGGCCGGAAAGGTGGCCTGGGCCGCCTCCAACCTCTACACCCTGACCGGCGAGAGCAAGTACGCGGAGATGGCAACCCGGGTGGGCGACAATCTGCTGGCCTCTCAGGCCGAGGACGGCTGCTGGAAATTCGGCGAGATGAGCAGCAACGACGCCACCGCCGAGATGGTGGTCTGGCTGGACGAAGTGCATCAGGCCCTGGGCGGCTGAGCGATCATCGATTGGGGATCGGCGCCGGTCCGGGCGCATCCCGATGCAGGGGTCGACCGGTTTCCCTGGCCGCAATCTCACAACCATGGAACGAGGAGAAGACGACATGCCCTTTATCGACATCAAGGAGCTTCCGGCCATGGAGCTTCAGCCGGGAGTCCGCCTCCGTACCCCCTACGGCAAGAATCTCATGCTCTCCTACCTGGAGATCGAGGAGGGCGCCGTGGTCCCCCTGCACAACCATCCCCACGAGCAGGGGGGGATCGTGCTGGAGGGCAAGCTGAAGATGACCATCGGAAACCAGACCCGGGTCTGCGAGGCAGGGTCGATGTTCCTGGTCCCCCCCAACGTCTACCACAAGGCCGTGGCCGTGGGCGGACCCGTGCGGGCGCTGGACATCTTCAGTCCGGTCCGCGAGGACTACGCCAAGCTGTCCAATACCTATGTCGGCGACGTCGACGCCGAGACCGGCTAGGCCGCATTTCTCGGGAAAGGTGAAACATCATGCTGAATCGCAGGCGGTTTCTGCAGAGGGTGGGCGCCGCCGCACCCGTATCCATGGTTTCGGCCGCTGGAAGCCTGTCTGCCGGGCGCCGGGTTGCCGGTGCGGCGACGGACGAGCCTCGCGTGTTCCTGCGGGAGGACTTTCACCACATGTCGGGGATCGCGCCGCCCCTGACCAGGGCGGATGTGACCAAGACGGTGGACCTGGTTGCCGGCACCTCCGTCAACACCCTCATTTTCCAACTGGCTCCCCGGGGGGGAATGTGCATTTACGAAACCAGGGTCGGGCAGATGCACGGGAGCAACGTGCGCAAATGGAACCATGCGGTGAACTATCGGGACGGACTGCATGTGCGCCAGTTGGTGCGTGAGGGTTGGGATCGACCCCAGTTGTTCTGCGACCGCTGCCATGAGAAGGGGATGTTGTTCTTCGCCAGCGCCCACCTCAACCTCGGGGCCGGGGCTGCCGAGCAGGCCCGGGGCACGGGTCGCCTCTCCGACTTCGTGCTCGACAGCAACCACCTGCGGGTGGGTAAGGATGAAGACCCAAGAGCCCGGCACATCTCTCCGGTCCGGCTCAACTTTATCCATTCCGAAGTGCGGCAAGAGCGTCTCCGCATCTTCGAGGAACTGCTCTCCCGTTACACGACCGACGGCGTGGAGGTGCACTCCGAGGTGCTTCCCATCTGCCGCTTCGACCAGGTGAGCCGGTGCGCGCCCCTGCTCACCCGGTGGCTGCAGGACCTGAAGGCCATTGCCGGGAAGGCCGAGCGGGAGCAGGGCCGGCGCAAGCGGGTCTACATGCGAATCCCGGCCAACCCCCGGGCCTGGCAAGCCGCGGGCCTCGAGGTGCCGAAATGGATTTCGGAGGGGTTGGTGGACGGGCTGATCTGCGCCTCGACCGACCCGGAAGTTTTCGACCAGGACATCGATATTTCCGAGGTGGTTTCGCTGGCCCGGGGGACCTCCTGCCGGCTTCTGGTCGAGTGCGGGACGACCCTGAAGAAGCGGCGGGACGACAAGCCGACCGCCCGGCTGCTGTGGGCGGCGGCCGCCAACGCCTACCACCAGGGAGCGGCCGGATTCGGAATCAACGACATGGTCAGGAGTCAGCAACTGGCCTTCCTGAAACACATGGAGGACGCGCTGCGTCCGCTGGGATCGCCGGAGTTGCTGGAAACCGCCGACAAGATCTACCACGTGCGCGACCAGCCCAGCAATCCCGGGAATTTCGGATCGGGCCTGCCGGGATTCCAACCCGTGCTCCCCAAGCCGCTCGAAGTGGGACAGCCCCAGGAAGTGCCGCTGCGGATTGCCGACGATCTCCGCCGCTGGCACGCCCTGGACCGGCTGAGGTCCGCAAGGCTGAGAGTCCGCATCAACAACCTGGAGCCCTCCCGCAACCGGCTCCGGATCGAGCTCAACGGCAAGCCGCTGCCCGACTCCATGCTGCGGATCACCGACCTGAACTACCGTTTCATCAAGGAGGGAGTGGCCTACCAGGGCAGTCAGATCTACGAGTACCGGCTGTCTCCCGAGTATTACCCGACGCCCGGAGAAAACGTGGTTAGGGTGACCCTGCTGGAGAAGGACCCGGACGTCGATCTGCTGTTCGAAATCCAGGACGTGGACTGCTCCATCGAATACCGGCTGCACCGGCATTTCGAGCCGCGGCCCATCGA
>JAPOZE010000410.1 GCA_026706225.1 Acidobacteriota bacterium | reverse complement strand
CCAGGCCGACTTTCTGAACCGGGACAAGAACTTCGTGAGCTCGCGGCGGGTGGCCGACACCGGAACGCGCACCATACGCCTGGTGAGCGGCGCCCAAAGTCGCGAAGTGGTTCTCCGCCACACCGACAACAAGACCTTCCGCAAGATCGTGACCTTTTTCGATCACCTCTCCGCCCAGGAGAGATTCCTCCTCGACTTGAAGCTGACCTTGAAGCACGACCGGCTGGGGATTCCCAGGAAACTGGATCTACTGCGAGGGTTCCTGGACCGGAAAACGATTGTGGACCCCCAACGCTTCTCGCCCATCCTGAAAAGAATTTCCCAGGATAACTCCTTGATGAACCTGGCCCGCAAGACGGCCCGAAGACTCCTCAGACGGATCGACCGGCACCCCTCCGGCTGATCGGCCCGCTGTGCCCGCATTTGTCAGAGGGATGTTCGGCCGCCCGAGCCGGACGCCTTGGGGTAAATGGCGACGCCGGCGTAACCCACCACCTCTCTCCTTCCTCCGCCGGCGTCGCCCGAAGTCGCATAGCGGACCAGCTCGGCCCGGCAGGTCCGGGCCGAGGCTTCGGTTCCATACATCATTGCGATGGTCGGTCCGTAGCCGCACATGCTGATGGACTCCTTTCGCACCACCTCGTAGAGCCCCGGGGCGTCCAGGGACAGGATCCTGGAGATGGCCTTGCCGTCCTTGATGCGTGTCACCGCATCCGGTGGCCTTGCCGTCCTTGATGCGTGTCACCGCATCCGGCTCGAAATGGTTCATATCGCTGCTGGCAACCACCAGGACCGGCTGCCCGGGCAGGTCCCGCAAGGCTTTGGCGATGCCCTTTCCCAGGCGCTGGAAGGTGGGGAAACCATGGCGGCCCAGGGCGATGGGCACCAGGCGAAGGTCCGGCCTCAGATGCAACAGGAAGGGAAGCTGCACTTCCAGCGAGTGCTCGAAGCGGTGAGCTTCGGCATCCTCGGTCAGATAGGGGCAGTGGTGCAGAAGCCTCCGAGCCAGCTCTTCATCGATGGGGATCCGGCCGAGCGGGATCTCCCACTCCCCCTGAGACATGATCGAGAGCGAGGCTCCCAATCCGGTATGGTTGGGACAGAGAATCAAGACCCTTTCGGGAATCTCGATTCCCGAGTATACGGCTCCGGCGACGCCGCCGGAATAGAGGTAGCCGGCGTGAGGCACCACCACGCCCCGGGCCTGGTGGCGCGCCCGGGGCGGGCCCAGGTGCTCCAGCAGGTCGCGGCGAAGCCGATCGGGCTCAGAGGGATAGAAACGGCCGGCAACGGCGGCTTTTCGCAACATGATACTACCGGCAGATCAGGTCAACTCTTGACGGCGTGGTAGCCGGTGCGGGTTCGCGCCTTGACTCTCTTGACGCGTTTCCCGCTCTCGTCGACGATTTCCACCTTGATCTTGCGGAACTTTCCGTTGCGGTCGGCATTGGTCGAAACGTAGCCCAGGCTGTACTGGTTCCTGAGCTCGATCCCGACCTGCCGCAGGATGGCGGGATGGTCCTGTTGCCAGCGGGGAAACCAGGCCTTGCCGCCCGTGACCTTGGCAAAGGTCTTGAGTTGATTGTCGGCCTGCAGATAGGTCAGCCGGGTGGTGGCCCCCATGTAGGGTTCGTTGCTCAAGCGGCCTCTCTGGCCGATACCCAGGCAGTAGATGACGGCGTCGGTCGCCTGGACGCGCTTCAAGGCGGATCCGTAAGTGATCCTGCTGAAGGTGTCCACGCCGGTGCTGACCAGGAGCACGGCCTTCTTGCCGTCCACTTCGTCCAGGCGGTCCAGGGTGAACTTGAGAGCGTCGAAGAGGTTGGACTCCTGAGAAACGGGGAAGGCCATGCGGGTGAGCGACCCGAAGAGCTCGCGCTTGTCCTGGGTGAAGTCGGACAATATCCTGGGGTTCAGGTTATAGGCCACCACCGCCGCCCAGTCGTCGGGCCTCAGCATCTGGATAAAATAGGCCGCCGGCATCGTCGCGTCGTCGTACCACCACCAGGCCAGGTTCCTGGTGGACTCGAGCACCATCACCACCGTCAGCGGCGCCGAGGTGGGGCTGAAGTTGGTGACCTTCTGCTCGACCTTGTCCTCGAAGACCCTGAAGTTCTTGGCCGTCAGTTCGGGGATGAAATTCCCCTTTTTGTCGGTGACCACCACATCCAGATTGACCAGCTCGATGTCGACCGCCAGGGTGAAGTTCTCTTCGGGCCTGGAGCCCTTGGGACGGGCCGGGTTCAGGCGGCGTTTTCTCGGCCTGGGCTTCCGCTTTCGAACGATCACCGGGTCGGACTGCCGCTGCTGAGGACCGCCCCTCTCTACTTTCCCGCTCTCTTCTCCCCGCTCGGGCTGGGAGGTTTCCTCTCCCTCCGGGCCCGCCGAGAGGCGACTGCCGCCAAGGACGAGGCCCAGCGCCAGGGCTCCGAAGAGTGCGATTTGTCTCATCCGACACCAAGTCATCATGGTTCCGTCCACCCTCATTTTCGGATTTGTTTCTACCTGGAATCTTAAGCCAGGCTTCTTTGCGAGTCAACACCGCTGGGGGGAGTCGGACTGCGCTATCCCTCCCCCAGCCTGAAATCCACTTCCGGAAGCCCCTTCAGCGCCTCCTTCATGTAGTCCTTGACTCTTTCCACCAGCTTCTTCTCGGACACGCGAATCGCCTCGCGGGTCACTCCGTACCGGTCCGCGATGGCCTGAAGGGTCAGCGGCTCTTCGGCGATCAGTCTCTGCTGGAGAATGACCCGGTCCCTTTCTCCGAGGTCCTCGGAGAATTGGGCGAACTTGGATTCGATGAGGCTCTTCAACTCTCCGGCCGCCAGCTTTTCGTCGATCAGATCCTCGGTAGAGGCCAGGGTTTCCAGGTAGTAGAGGTCGGAGTCGCCGGAAGTCGTGGCATCCAGGGAAAGGTCATGAGCCCTGATGCTGTTCTCCACGTCGATCACGTCCCCTTCGCTCACGTTCAGGTTCCTGGCGATCAGCCTGGGGGTGGGCGCGATTCCCTGGGCCTCCAGTTTCCGCTTTTCCTTGCGCAGATTCATCAGCAGCTTGCGGCGGTCGTTGGTGGTTCCCACCCGCACAATGCGAAAGTTGTCCAGAATGAATTTGATGATGTAGGCCTTGATCCACCAGGAGGCGTAGGTGGGCAGCCGCGTGCCCCGGTCGGGATCGAACTTCCTCACAGCCTGGAGCAGACCCAGGTTGCCTTCCTGAATCAGGTCCATGAGGTTGGAGTAGACCTTGTTGTAGAGAAACGCGATCTTCACCACCAGCTTGAGGTTGGAGGTGACCAGCCGGCGGGCCGCTTCCCGGTCCCCGCTGTCCCTGTAGAGACGGGCCAGGTGCTGTTCTTCCCCGGGCGTCAGCGGCTGATACTTGCTGATCTCCAGCAGGTAGTGGCGAACCGGGTCGTACCGGACCAGCTCGACCCGCTCGCAGTCTTCCATCGGTATCTGCGGTTCCTCGTGCTCCTTCAGGGTCAGAACCTGGGCTAGCACTTCACCTTCGTTTTCAGAGGTTGCGGAGTCCGACCGGGGAGGCGGAGGGGAGCCGTCGGGGTCAGGATGCATGCCTTTCACTTCCCTTTCCGACCCCTTGCGGGCTCGGTTCGGAGGCGATCAATCCTATGGCTGCCTGGCGCGGGCGGGAGGAGCGGCACTCAAATCCGACCGGAGAAGGTCGTGCGGTGCTACACTGTCAGGCTGAGGGCCTCATCCTAGCATACTTTCGCCCGCCCCGCCGGGACCCCACGTTGCGGAATGCGGTCCTGATGATCTCCCTACTGTGGTCGGTTCTCATCTTGCTTATTGCCACCGACGTGGCTGCGGCTGAAATGAATTCAACCATCAGCCTCGATGAAGCACACCTCGCCGCCGTCAATCGACCCAGGCGGGTCATCGTCAACATCGACGCCTCCTGGCACGTGGACCGGTTCGTCAAGGATCTGCCGGCACAGGTGGATGACGCCTTCGGGTTTGCCGATGAACCCGGCAGCCACATCGACAGTATCTGGTGGAGTTGGGGCCAGGGTCAGACGGCGCCCTATCCCAGCAAGATCCTGCCGCTATACGATCGCGAAAAGTACCGGCGCTGGGTGAATCAGGGCATCGATGTCATGCGCCTTTATCTGCAGGCGACCAGAAAGCGAGGTTTGGAAGCCTTCTTTTCCTACCGCCTCAACGCAGGAGACTCGGACCTTGGAACCACCACCCCGGTTGCCATCAAGCAAGAGCACCCCGAATGGACCATTCGCCCCTGGCCGGATCACCCCACGCTTCATCAGGTGGTCTTGTTCAACTTTGCCTTCAAGCCGGTGAGAGACTACAAGTTGAGCGTGCTGCGCGAGGCAGCCGAGAACTATGAATTTGACGGTATCGAGCTGGACATGCAACGCAGTCCGCTGCTGCTGCCGATTGGCCGTCAGTGGGAAAATCGCCAACATCTGACACAGTTCGTGCGCTCGGTTCGAGCCATGCTGCAGGCGCTTGCCCGGAAGCGTGGCCGGCCCTTTCTGCTGGCCGTGCGACTGAGCCACAGGATCGAGAGCTGCCACTTTGACGGCATCGACGTGGAGACCTGGGCCAGGGAAGGCCTGGTCGACATGTTGGTGTTGGGCACCCGTTCCCTGGACGTCGATGTCTACGCGTTCCGCCGGATCACTAAAGGAACCCCCATCAAGCTCTACCCCGTCATTCAGGATCACCACGGCCCCGACGGCTACAGTTACCCGCCCATCGAGGTCTTTCGAGGCGCGTTTTCCAACTGGTACCGGCAAGGAGCCGACGGCGTCGAGACCTTCAATTTCGCCTGGGCGCCAGCCATCCGCGGCTATCCCCTTCCGGCGATGAATGCCAGGCAGTCCAAGGTACACCAGCAGGCCTACCGGGAAATGGGTGATCCTGAACTGATGAAGTACAAGGACAAGGTCTTCGTCCTGTCCCGCCGGGGTGGCGGTCATGGTGATCCCGTGGTGCCCAACCCGGAGAAGTGGTACACGCCCCGCTATATGTTCGGCTACACCAACATGATGGCGCCCTTGCCCTGTCCTCTATCCAGCGACGGCAAGACCGACACCTTTCTGAAACTGTTTGTGGGTGACGAGCTGAGTGCCGCAGCCGACCGTATCTCGGAATTGAGGCTGCGTATCCTGCTCCATGACGCCGGCGGCGGCGACTATCTGTCCTCGAATTCCCCGAAGAAACCCAAACCCCCCGATGACACCAGAATCGAGCGCGGTGCGATCCGCGCCTTCCGCCACAGAAGCTTTCTCTACAACTGCCCGGCCAGGAAAGGCATCGAGAAACGCCTGCAGCTACGGATCCACAACAGCCTGCTGCCCGCGCCGGTTCAGGAAGACGGCTGGTTGGTATTTCACGACCTGAATCCGCGCTTGTTCGCCGTCGGCGACAACCTGATCGGTGCCGTGCTCAGCCGGTCTACGAGCGATCGGGAGGAGTCCATTCGGATCGAAAAACTGGAACTGCAGGTGCGGTATCAGGCGAATGATTAGCCGAAGCCGGGCCCGCTTGACGCTCCTCCCTTCCTCCTTTACACTCAATCGAGAACAAAATGAAGAATAAGGAGTTGCGCTGATGTTTCCCATGTTCGACCCCACCTATTTCCTGTTCATAGCTCCCGGCTTGATCCTGTCGTTATGGGCGAGCTGGAGGGTGAAGTCCAACTTCAGGAAATACTCGGCCGTACGTTCCATGCGCGGGCTCACCGGGGCCCAGGCGGCGGCGGAGCTGCTGCGCCAGGGCGGCGTCCGGGACGTGCGCATCGAACGCTCCCACGGTATGCTCTCCGACCACTACAACCCGGTCACCAGGACCCTGGCCCTCTCCGACGGGGTCTACGGCTCCACTTCGGTGGCGGCCGTCGGCATCGCCAGCCACGAGGCGGGTCACGCGCTCCAGCACGCTCAGAACTACGG
>JAPOZE010000420.1:2940-5940 GCA_026706225.1 Acidobacteriota bacterium | reverse complement strand
GATAGGCCGTGTTCCGTTTTTCGGCGTCGCTGATGATCAGGGACTTTCGCTCCACGCCCATCAGGACCTTGTCCTTGGCGCCCTCGAAGTCCAGCATGGTGACCGACTGCTTGTCGTAGCGTGCGGCGTTGAGAGCGGCTTCGTTGACCAGGTTGGCCAGGTCCGCTCCCGAAAAGCCGGGGGTGCCGCGCGCCAGAACCGAGACGTCCACGTCTTCCGACAAGGGGATTTTCTTGGTGTGGACTTGGAGGATGCCTTCCCGACCCTTCACGTCGGGCCGAGCCACCATCACTCGGCGGTCGAACCGTCCGGGTCGCAGCAGGGCCGGATCCAGCACGTCGGGGCGGTTGGTGGCCGCGATCAGAATCACGCCCTCGTTGGACTCGAACCCGTCCATTTCGACCAGCAGCTGATTCAGGGTCTGCTCGCGTTCGTCGTGTCCCCCGCCCAGGCCGGCGCCGCGGTGCCGGCCGACCGCGTCGATCTCATCGATGAAGACGATGCAGGGGGCGTTCTTCTTGCCCTGCTCGAACAGGTCTCTCACCCTGGAAGCGCCAACGCCCACGAACATCTCCACGAAGTCGGAGCCGCTGATGGAGAAGAAGGGAACCCCGGCCTCGCCGGCGATGGCGCGGGCCAGAAGCGTCTTGCCCGTGCCTGGAGGTCCGACCAGCAGGACCCCTTTGGGAATTCGCCCCCCCAGTTTCTGGAACTTCTGGGGGTCCTTCAGAAATTCGATGATTTCCTGCAGTTCCTCCTTGGCTTCCTCGGCGCCGGCCACGTCCTTGAAGGTGACCTTCTTCTGCTGGGAGGACAGCAGCTTGGCCCGGCTCTTGCCGAATGACAGGGCCTTGTTGCCGCCACTCTGCATCTGCCGCATGAAGAAGATCCAGATCCCGATCAGGAGCAGAAAGGGGGCATAGGTGAGGAGAGCGGTCAGCCAGGGACTTTGGGAAGGTTCCTTGGCCTTGATGATGACGTTCTTGGCCAGCAGGCGGTCGACCAACTCATCGTAGTCGGGAGCAACCGTTGTGAAGGGCGTGTTGTCTTTGGTCTTTCCCTTGACTTCGCTTCCCACGATCTCCACTTCCCGCACGTTGGCCTGCTCCACCTCTTCGATAAACTTCGAGAACTCCCATTCCCTCGCCTCCTCGGAACCGCTGCGTTGAACGAACTGCCACAGCAGGACGCCCAGGACGACCAGGCCGATCCAGAATAGAAGTGTCTTTGCCATTGCAATCAAGGGAGCCTGCAGGGTCGAGCAGGCGCGACCGAGGGCTCAGGTCAGAGGTTGCGTTTGTCCCGGTTTGTTCGCATCCGGAATCGCAACGCCTCGACCCAGGGAGCGTTTCAGGCTGTCGAACGGCGCCTTTTCATTTGTCCGGCGCCCGGGTTGTACTGCACCGCCCGGTGCCTCCAGGCGGCGACCCCAACATCAACAAGATAGCATTTCGCCGTGGAATTTACGAATCAAATCTGTCGAAGAGGCTGGCGTAAAGGCAAAAGAATCTTTAACTAAGCGCGCATTGCCCCATGAGGCCGGCCGGGATCCGGCAGGAGCCCTGAGGTCATTTCCCCGGCGCCGCAGCCGGCCGATGGCTCAGAGTCAGGCTTTCGAGTCAGGGTCGTCCTGGAGCGCTCGTTCCTCGATCACCACCTTGACCGCACCCTCCGAGGACCGGTGCCATTCGGGGCCGGCTGCCACCGGAAGACTTCCGGCGCAGACAATCTTTCCGCCGCAGGTCACCACCGGCCAACCGGCCCTGGCGCTCAATCCGATCCGCTTTCTCAGGAACAGTTCCTTGATTTTCCTGGGTCTCAAGGCACCCAGGGGCCGGTAGGCATCCCCGGCTTGCCAGGACCTGACCTCGAGCCCCTGGGCGACGGCCCGCGGCGAAAGGTGGATTTCCCATCGGTCCAGCAACGGCAGGCCGCTGGACCCCTGGTTCAGGTAGGTTTCAAACACCAGTCCGACCCCATGGAGCCGGACCTGTCCGGGGATTCCGAGCGGGTAGCAGTAGGACTCATCAGGCGGGGAAGCCGGCGCCTCCCGGAAGAGCAGGCGGTCGAATTCCCTGGCGGCTTCAATCCGCCCGATGCGAACGGACTTGCCGCTCTTGTGGTCCTGCAGCAGTTCCAGGACCGCATCCACCTGCTTCTTCAGGACCCGTTCCCCCGGGTCCAGGATGCCGAGGGCATGACGCACCAACTGGCTTCTCAATCCGGGAGAAAGCGTGTTCAACCAGCTTCGCCGCCAGCCGAGCCGGGCCTCTGCCGGGTCAGCGTGCCGGCCGGCCAGATCTCCGACCAGCCATTCCAGGCTTTCCGTGTCTCCGCGCAGATTCTCGGCCGTCCTTGCCAGTACTTCCACGATAGCAGGATTGAAGGATTTCTCCAGCCAGGGAATGAGCTCATGCCTCACCCTGTTGCGCGCGAACCGCAGGTCCCTGTTGGAGGAGTCCTCCCGCCATTCCACCCCGCGGGATCGCAGATAGGTGCGCAGTTCCTCGCGTTCGATCGACAGCAGGGGCCGGATGAATCGGTCGCCGCGTGTAACGGGAATCGCCGCCAGGCCCAGGCTTCCGCTGCCCCTCAGCAGCCGCAGCAGGACCGTCTCCGCCTGGTCGTTGCGGGTGTGTCCCAGGGCGATCCGATGCGCGCCCAGGGAATCGCCGATCCGTTGCAGGAACCGGTACCGCTGCTCCCGGGCCCGGGCTTCGGCGTTGCCTCCCTCGGGGCGCTCCCGGGGAGACAGTTTTTCCACCACGCAGGGGAGATGGTGGTCCGTGGCCAGGGATCGCACGAATTCGGCGTCGGCTTCGGATTCCTTTCCCCGAAGCCCATGGTTCAGGTGAGCACCCGACAGCTCCAGATCGAGTTGTGAGCGAATCTCCAGGAAGAGGCACAGGAGAGCGGTGGAGTCGGCTCCCCCGGAGAGTGCCAACAGCACTTTGTCGCCCGGAGCCACCAGTTGCCGGCTTCGGATCAGGCGCACGAAGT
>JAPOZE010000420.1:0-2854 GCA_026706225.1 Acidobacteriota bacterium | reverse complement strand
CGCAGAGGGGCCAACTCTTCGGCTCCGGCCCGGCACCAGGATTCGACAAAAGGGTTCAGGACCTCCAGCCCGTCCATTTCGGCGCCCAATGAGTCCAGCCGGGCCTGGGCGGCAGCCCTCAGGCCATCGGCCAGGTGCCGGGGGCCTGTCCCGGACGGTCCCAGATTTTTCAGCACGTCCTGGAACTGGGGGACGCTGATGGGGTCGGGCCTGAAGGGTTTCCCCCGGAGCTGATTGAGGGCTGCGGTGACAAAGAGGGTTCCGAAACGCAACTCGTCCACATCCTGATTCACCTGCCGGAGACCCTCGGGCGTGAGCTCGGGGCCGGGACCAATCATGAGGCTCCAGAAGGTTTGCCCCAAAGCCTCGATATCGCTCAGGCTCCGTCGAGTCGATTCCACGTCGGCCAGACCGCGAAAGTTTCGATAGCCGGCTCGTCGCGAGTCCTCCACCCCTTCGAAGAAGAGAGGCCGGTGGCGCCGCAACCCGTCCAGCAATTCGGCCTGCGGCGATTCCAGCAAGGTCCGCCGGGCTCCTTGCAGACGGAGCCTCCCCCGATGAATGACCCGGTCGGCTTCGGCGCGCAGATCCGCCAGCAGGCTGAATCCCGTCCGGAACAGTCCCAGCATGTCCTGCTGCTTCAGAGCTGACGCCGCCAGGGAGGCACGTCCTTGAGTCAGTCGCTCGAGGCCCAGGTTCAGCGTGTCCCTCATTTCTTCCAGGGCCGGTTTCACCTTCTCGAGGTCTCCGGTAGTCACGGAGTGAACCGAGAGAATCCGATTGGCCAGCGCGGCCAGTTGCTGGCTGATCCATTCGGCCTGGCGACTGTCCCGGATGGTTCCCAGGGCTCTCCAGAGATGTTCTCCCGGCGCCAGCGAGGCCACCAGCAGGGCCGGTAGAGTCGACGAGACCCGATGGGGGTCATCTTCCTCTTGCAAAGCCCTTTGGAGTTGCGGAGCCGCGGTGGGGCCAACCTCTCCGTAGATGCTCAGGGCCTCGTAGTAATCGACGAAGCCGATCTCTTCCAGGCGGCGCCGCTTGTTCTGGTAGGCTTCCTCCTCCATGGAGACCCGGTTGTCCCAGCGCACCCGGTCGATCAGGTCGTAGCCCAGGGAGGCATCCATTCGAAAGATGGCGTCCAGCAGGAGGCGCGCCATGGTTCCCCCCTCGGCTTCGCCGGTGACCTCGATGCCGAACCGCTGGTCCGGGGTCAGAATGAGCGGCAGCTCGGGGAAAGGCTCGTCCGTTTCCAGGGCGTGAATGCGAATGTTGTTCCTCAGGAACAGCGCCAGCAGGTTGGCGTCCACCGCCCGGGCGGCCGCTGTCGCCTCTTCGGGCCCGCATTGCATGTAGGCAGCCATCCATTCCATGAAGCTGGCCAGGTGAAAGCTGTCCTTGCGCCAGCAGTCCAGGTCGATGAAGCCGCGGCGCTGCCTGGAGGTCGCCAGCAGGAGCAACTCCTGGCTGTCAGCCAGACCGACTGCCTTGATGGCCAGAAACAGATCCTGGTAGGGGGCGCTGCGCACTCTCTCGGCCGAGCCGGGCTCGGCCATAAACGCATCCAGATCGGTCCGGCTGCCGATCCGGAGCGATCCGGCGAGGAAATCGGAGAGGGTTTGACTGGACGGTGAGTTCTCCAGCTTCATGCCATTGTCGTTGGAATCCACAAAAACAGTTGGGAGGGAGTTGCCGTCAGGCTTAGCCCCGACTGACGTTGATCTTCAGGGATTTGAGCTTGCGGTGCAGGTGGCTGCGCTCGATCCCGAGCGCCTCGGCCGTACGCGAGATGTTCCCCCGGTTTTCCTCCAGTTTCCTGAGGATGTAGTCACGGTCGAAGGCCATGCGGGCCTCCGACAGGCTCCTGGCCTCGACCGGGTCTGCCCGGGCGCCGTTGGGCTTGAGCACGCCGGCCGGCAGGTGCCTGGCTTCAATTCTGCGTGCGGGCGTCATGATCACCAGCCGCTCGGCCAGGTTCTTCAACTCGCGAACGTTGCCGGGCCAGGAATAGTCCGTCAACAGGTCTACGGCCTCCGTGCTCAGTTCCTTGGGCGGCTGCCCGTAGTGGCGGGAGAAGTCTCCGATGAAGAACTTCGCCAGCACCGGAATGTCCTCGGTGCGATCGCGCAGGGGCGGCACGTAGAAGGGGATGACGTTGAGCCGGTAGAAAAGGTCTTCGCGAAAGTTGCCGCGTTCCATTTCCTGGTCGAGGTTCTTGTTGGTGGCCGCGATGACGCGAACATCCACCGTTACCGTGGAATGGGCGCCCACGGGCTCGAAGCGCTGGGCTTCCAGTGCTCTGAGCACCTTGGATTGGGTCTTCAGGGTCATGTCGCCGACCTCATCCAGAAAAAGCGTTCCCCCGTCGGCCTTTTCCAGCTTTCCCACCTTGGTGCCGGTGGCCCCCGTGAAGGCTCCCTTGACATGGCCGAACAGCTCGCTCTCAATCAGCTCGTCGGGGATGGCGGCGCAGTTCACCTCCACGAAAGGCGCCGCTTTTCGCAGGCTCTGGTGGTGAAGCGCATGAGCCACCAGTTCCTTTCCGGTGCCGCTCTCCCCGTAGATCAGCACCCGGCCGTCGGTGGGCGCCGCGATGGCCAGTTGCTGGCGCAGGGCCTTCATGGGGATGCTTTGACCGATGATCTTGTAGTGTTGACCCAGTCGGGATTTCAGAGTTCGGTTCTCATCCTGCAGGCGCTTGTTCTCCAGGCCATTCTGGATCACCAGGAGCGTTCTTTCGATGGACAGGGGTTTTTCGATGAAATCGAAGGCTCCCAGGCGGGTCGCCTTGACTGCGGTTTCAATGGTGCCGTGGCCCGAAATCATTACGACGGCCGCATCCACCTTCCTCTTCCTG
>JAPOZE010000243.1 GCA_026706225.1 Acidobacteriota bacterium | reverse complement strand
CGGGAGGAGACGGAAGCTTTTGCCGACAATCAGATTATCGGTGAACTGCAGCCGGGCTATACTTTCAAGGGCCGTCTGCTTCGCCCCTCTCTGGTAAAGGTTGCTGCCGCTCCGGACAAGACGGCGACCGAAACACAAAGCAATTAGAACGGTGCAGGAAGACGGTTCAGGGAGATAGTCGCTTTGAGCAAGCGGGATTACTACGAAGTCCTCGGTGTTTCCAAATCGGCCTCCGACCAGGAGATCAAGAGCGCCTATCGCCGGAACGCCGTCAAGTACCATCCCGACAAGAATCCGGGAGACCGGTCCGCCGAGGAAAAATTCAAGGAAGCGGCAGAGGCCTACAGTGTGCTGGGCGATCCCCAAAAGCGGGCCCAGTATGACCGTTTCGGCCACAGTTCGGTCAGCGGCAGCGGTGGGGCCGGCTTCGACCCGACCATCTTTTCGGAGTTCGGAGACATTTTTGGCGACTTTTTCGGTTTCGGCGACCTGTTCGGATCATCTTCCCGCCGGCAATCCTCCGCGCGCAGGGGAGCCGACCTCCGGTACGACCTGCAGATCGACTTCATGGACGCGGCCTTTGGAATGAAGACCAGGATCAAGGTGCCGCGCATGGAGGCATGCGGGACTTGTCAGGGTTCCGGATTCCCCCCCGGGGCGGCGCCCACCACCTGCCCCACCTGCCACGGACAGGGCCAGATGCGTTACCAGCAGGGGTTTTTCAGCATCAGCCGCACCTGCCACCATTGCCAGGGGTCGGGACGGCTGGTCAAGGACCGTTGCGCCGACTGCCGGGGAGAGGGTCGCATTCGCCGGGAGCGTTTCCTCCAGGTGACCATTCCGGCCGGAGTGGACACCGGTTCCAGGGTCAGGTACTCCGGCGAGGGTGAAGGCGGGCTCCAGGGTGGACCGCCGGGAGACCTCTACGTGGTCTTGAGAGTGGGAGACCATGAAATCTTCGAGCGCCAGGAGAACGACATTCACTGCAGGATTCCCATCAGCTTCGCCCAGGCGGCGCTGGGTGCGACCCTCAGGGTCCCTACCCTGGAAGGAGAGGAAACCCTGTCGATCCCGCCAGGCACTCAAAGCGGCAAGGTCTTTCGATTGAGAGGCAAGGGCATCCCCGGCGTCAACGGCCGCGGCCGCGGCGACGAATTCGTCTCCGTCAACGTGGTGACTCCCAGGAAGCTCAATCGGCAACAACGCCGCTTGCTGGAGCAATTGGCGGAACTGACTCCGGTGGAGAACAAGCCCCTGGAGCGCGGATTGTTCGACAGGGTCAAGGACATCCTGGGTTGATCCCAGGGGACCCGCCTCTCTCATGCCGCCTTCCCTGCCGGACAGGCCTTGGACCGCAGGCCTCCCATCGGGCTCCGGTTCGTCAGGACTTGCCGCCTGCCAGCCCGCATTTCTCACCAGGGGGCATGATCATGGCGCAGGATTTTTCCCTTCAGCGCGTGCTCGCGACCGAAGAGCGTAGCGGTCACTACGGTCGAGGGAGCATGTGCGCGCTGAAGGGAAAAAGACCAGCCAGGGCATGCCCAGCGCCGTCTGTTATCCGCACGCCCTCACCATGGAGTCAATAAGGGTACTGAAGACAAACTACTTTTCATTGTGCCACCAGCGACCTGGTGAGAAACGCGGGCTATTGTCCCTCCATTCAAACTTCCATGCGACAGTGGAACTATCTTCAGTTCTCTCTCCAACCCCGGCATCTTGAATCGATTTCGGCCATCGTTGCCGAAATGGGGACCCGAGGCATTCACGAACAGCCGCTGAAATCGGGAGAGGTCCTGCTGAGAGCCTACTTCGATCCATCCAGCGACATCGGTCGCGTGCACAGCGATTTCCAGTCCCGATGTCGAGAGTCAGTTCTCCCGATCGCCGCCTGCGCCACCGGAGTCGAGCAGGAAAGGGATTGGCTCGAGGAATGGCGCCGCGATTTGAAGCCTTTTCCAGTCGGAACCCGTTTCTGGATCATTCCCGGGCCAAACGTTTCCGGGACTGCTGTCCGGAACCGCATTTCCCTGTGGCTGGAGCCCCAAATGGCCTTTGGCACCGGTACCCACGAATCGACCCAACTCTGCCTGGAAACGCTGGAAAGACTGCCCTTGAACGGCAGAGCCGTGCTGGACATCGGCACCGGATCCGGGATTCTGGCCATCGCCGCCGCCAAATTGGGGGCTGAAAGTGTCCTGGCCTGCGATATCGATCCGGCAGCCATCCAGGTGGCCCGCGCCAACTGCCGCCGCAATCGGGTTGAGCAGCAGGCCCGCCTGTTCACCGGAGAAGTCGAGGCTCTCTCCGGAAGCCGATTCGACGTTGTCCTGGCCAACCTGGAGGGCAAATTGATTCGGCAAAAACTCGACGACTTCGGCCAACTCCTCAAACCGCAGGGCTGCCTCATTCTCTCCGGGTTGCTGGAGCGGGATGCAGCGGGTCTCTGTCGGTCGGCGAACATTCGCGACCTGCCGCTGACGCTGTCTCGAGAGGTCGCCAAGGGAGAATGGCGGTGCCTGGTGTTTTCAAGGAAAGCGCATAGGCCTGCGTGAGCTTTCCTCGCCCGGCAACCACTGGAAGCTGTACTGGGTTGCTCTCCCGGTTACGGAAAATCCTGTCCATCGGGGCCCACCATGCCGGTCCGAAGATTTGTTCTGGACACGCCCCCCAGCGGTGGCGTGGCAATGCTGGAAGAACGCGAGGCTCACCACCTGATTCATGTCCTGCGGGCGGAGATGGGCACCGGCGTGGAACTCACCGACGGAAGGGGGCGCTTGTGGTCGGCCCGAGTCGGGGAGATATCGGGAAACCGGGTCCGATTGGTGGACGTGTCTCTACTTTCGGAGGCAGCCGAGCCGCAAGTCCGGCTGAAGCTGGTCCAGGCCCTATGCAAATCCGATCGGTTGACCTGGATTCTGCAGAAAGCCACTGAACTCGAGGTTTCCGAGATCTACCTGGTTCAAGGTCGCCGTTCGTTGGTCAGGATCTCCCCGGAACGGAGACGGGCCAAGCTGGAACGGTGGAGGACCATCCTGGTCAACGCGGCCAAGCAGTGCCGTCGTTCGACCATCCCTACACTCTATCCACCCCTGGAGTGCCGTGAGGTTTGTGAAGCCGTGGAATCCGATCTGAAGCTTCTCCTTCAGGCCTCTCCCCGGGCCATGCCCCTCAAGCGACTGCTCCGAGGCAAATCCTGGTCATCGGTGGCCTTTGCCGTCGGCCCTGAAGGCGGATGGACCGGCGACGAATGCGAAACCTTTCTGCGCAGCGGTTTTCAAGCGGTCCAAGTGGGCCTCAGCACCCTCAGAACCGAGACCGCCGCCACGGTTGCGGCGGCCCTTTTGCGGTACGAACTGTTTCCGGAAAATTGATTGCGTCCGCACCGGCCTTGCAATAGTATCCGCTCTTGATGAAACAGGCCATCCCGCCGTCCAGTCTTGCGACATCGCAATTCGGCCGCTCCCATCCGTCCAGTCCTTCCCGCCCCGTTTTTCGATGGACAGTCCGGGCCGTCCGTCGGCTTTGCGCCCTGGTGCCGGTTCTGGCGATGTGTGCCCTCCCCGCGAACGCACAGCAGCGCCCCTTGCAGACCGAAGACCCCACCATCCTGAAAGCGGGCCGCGCCTCCCTGGAATTCGGGTTCGACTTCCTGCAGGACGCCAAGTTTCCCGTCTCCGGGCTGCGAGGGGATCAGACCGGCCTGGGAATCATGGGACTGCATATCAGCCTGGCCGGGGTGGCGGAAGTGCAGATGGACTGGACGGCGCACAACCTGCTCTCGGTTACGGAGGCCACCCCTGCCCCGGTGAGGCCCCATTTGAGTTCCGGCGGAACCGCAACCAGCGACTACGGGGACCTCTTCCTTTCCAGCAAGATACGCATGCTGCACGAATCGGACCTCAAGCCGTCCTTCGGCTTCTTCACTTCGGTTCAGGTGCCCAATGCATCCACCGCCAAGGGCCTCGGCCTCAACGCCACCCAGTATCGCGGCGGCATTCTGCTGGGAAAGCACTTCGGCAAACTTCACGTCTTCGGCAATCTTGGATTGGGGATCCTGGCCAACCCCATTCTGGCGGGTGTGCAAAACGACGTCATGCTCTATGGGCTGGCCGGAATCTACCCCGTCACCTCCAAGGTCAATCTCGCCAGCGAGGTATTCGGCCACCGCAACAGCCGCCACCAGGCGCCCCTGGGTACCGAGAGCCTCTCCCAGTTTCGCCTGGGTCTCCAGGTCCACGCCGGCGGTTTGCGTTGGGACGTGGCCGCCGTGGCCGGCCTGGCACACCACTCCCCCCGGTCGGGTATCGTGTTCGGCCTGACCAAGCAGTTCGATTCCTTCCTGTCTCCCAAGCATTAGCGTTCCGTCTCGTTTGCCACCCATCATCCCCGAAGTCGCTCCGGCGACGGTCACCTCCACCACACCCGAGGCGTTGGCGGCTGCGCTCGCCGATAAACCTGTCGATCAAATCACTGACCACTGACCACAATCCATTATTCGCCATTCACTGTGATAGCCTAATCAACCAATGGTGGGATAAGGGTTGGAGATGGAAACCAGAAGACTGGGCAAGACGGACATGGAGGTCAGTATCCTCGGTTTCGGGGGCGCCGAAATCGGCCTGGAAGGTCCGGGGGCATCCTTGGCGACGGTGACAAGCCTGCTCAACTCCGCTTTGGACGAGGGATTGAACCTGATCGATACCGGCGAGTGCTACGGAGCCAGCGAGGAGCTTATCGGAAGGGCCGTTTCAGGACGCCGCCGGGACTACTTCCTGTTCACCAAGTGCGGTCATCCGGAAGGAATGCCACGAGAAGACTGGCGGCCGGATTCGCTGCTGGGCAGCATCCAACGCAGCCTGCGGCGACTGCGAACCGACTGCCTGGACCTGATCCAGTTGCACACGTGCTCGGAAGACGAACTGCTCAAGGGAACGGTGATCGACACCCTGCAGCGTGCACGGGAGCGGGGTTATTGCCGCTACATCGGTTACAGCGGCGACAGCCGGGCAGCCCACTACGCGGTGCAATGCCAAGCCTTCGATTGCCTGCAGATTTCCATCAGCATTGCCGATCAGGAAGCGCTGGATCTGGCCCTTCCCCTGGCCCTCGAGCAGCACCTCGGCGTGATCGCCAAGCGACCTCTGGCCAATGCAGCCTGGAGAACCGGACACAAGCCCTCCAACTCCTATCACCACACCTACTGGGATCGCCTCCAGCGCCTGGACTATCCCTTTATCAAGGATGGGCTGGAGACTTCGATTTCGACGGCGCTGCGATTCACCTTGAGCGCCCCCGGCGTGCACACGGCCATCGTGGGCACGCTGACGCCCGGCAGGTGGAAGCAGAACGCCACCCTGCTCGAAGCCGGTCCCCTGCCCTCCCTTCAATTCGACGCCATCCGCAGGCGTTGGCGCGAAGTGGCGGAAGCGTCCTGGATCGGACAGACCTGACTGAAAGGAGACAGGATGCGACTCAAGGACAAGACAGCGGTTGTTACCGGGGCCTCCGGTGGCCTGGGAGCCGGCATTTGCGAGGCCTTTGCCGCCGAGGGCGCGGACTGCGTGGTGGTCTACCGCAGCGACCGGGCGGAAGCCGAAAATACGGCCTCCAAGGTGACCGGCCTGGGGCGCCGGGCCGAAGTCGTGAGAACCGATGTCTCGGAAGAATCCCAGGTCAAGAAGCTGTTCGCAGCCACCCACGACCGTTTCGGCCGTCTGGATATCCTGGTCGCCAACGCCGGGATCGGAGTTTCCAGACCCTTGCTCGATTCCACCCTGGATGATTTCCAGCGGGTCATTCGGACCAACTTGATCGGCACCTACCTGACGGTCAGAGAAGGAGCCCGGCTCATGGCCGGGCACGGGGGCGGCAAGATCGTGACCATGTCTTCGGTCCACGGCCTCGGGGGCACGCATCAGGGATCGCTCTACGAAGCCACCAAGGCCGGCATCATCAACTTC
>JAPOZE010000047.1 GCA_026706225.1 Acidobacteriota bacterium | reverse complement strand
CCAGCACAAGCGAGGCGGCTTCGGCGAAGGTGGGGATGCCCTCTGACCGTCGCTTCTCCGCCAGAGGGTCTCCGCCCTGGCGGGCGAGCTTGCGGTTGGCGAGGGCCATCTCCCGGGCCTCGGCCAGGGGGACCAGGGCGAGGGGGCCGAGTCCGAGCTCACGGCGGCGGCCACGGATGACGAGGCGTTGAATCCAGCTGCGGGTTCCGGTAGGCTGGACGAAGAGGTAGAGGCCGTTGCCGTCGGCGTGTCTTCCGGGCGGAGCGGAGCGCAGGAAAGAGGCCGAGAGGGCCTTTTCCGGGTGGCGGCCCTTGCGCTTCGTCCCGGGTAGCAGCCGGGCGGAGTTGATTACTGCATCCATTCCCACATTATATGGGGGATGGCAGTGGATTGCAAGGGATGATGTGAGCGGGCGGAGTCACTGGGAATCACAGATAAAATACTGACAAAAAAGACAGTTATGGACAGTGCTGGACAGTGATGAACGATTCTGGAACTTTCAATGCCGCCGCATTCGCGGCTTGTTGGAATCCCGGGGCTTGCGCCCGGGGGATAATTTTCTTGAAGAATCTGTTCCACCGGCCACACTCGCCGTACGAGCACAGCCTCCGGTGAGAGACGCGGGTCAAACCCCGGTGGGGCGATCGATCTGTCCGAAGGGAGGCATGCCCATGAAAACAATTTCGAGGCGTACCTTTGCCGGGAACATGGCCTTGCTGGCCGGGGCGGGGCTGTTGCCGTTCCAGGCGGGCTGCCGGAGGAGAGCAGCCAGCTCCCTGGTTGGGGGCGTTCAGATCGGGGTCCAGAGCTACAGCTTTCGGGACCGCTCCTTCGAGGATGCCATCGATGCCATGGTCGAGGTGGGTATCGACAGTTGCGAGCTCTGGCAGGGACATATCGAGCCCAGGGGCCTGGAGCCCGCCGAACTGCGCCGGTGGCGGCTGGAGGCCCCGCTCAGCTTCTTCGAGGATAGGGGCAGAAAGCTGGAGCAGGCCGGCATCCGGCTCAACTCCTACAACTACAGCTTTCAGAAGAGCATGAGCCCCGAGGAAGTGGATCGGGGATTTCTCATGGCCCGGGCCCTGGGCACCGACGTGATCACGGCTTCGGCGAGGCCCAGCCTGGCGCCCCTGATCGATTCCTTCGCCGGCAAGCACCGGATCAGGGTTGGGATGCACAACCACGCCCACGGCGACAAGGAAGATGTTTTCGACGGTCCGCAGGATTTTGCGGCGGCCATGGAGGGAAACTCGCCCTACATCTGCGTCAACCTGGACATCGGTCACTTCGTGGCTGCCGGGTACGATCCAGTGGACTACATCGACCGGCACCACCAGCGGATCGTCGCCCTGCACCTCAAGGATCGCAAGAAGGGGCTGGGCCCCCGATCGCCCGTGTTGAAGTTCGGGACCGGGGACACGCCCATCAGGGAGGTGCTGCAGCAACTGAAGGCGGGGAAGTACCCGATTCCGGCCAACATCGAGCACGAGATCAAGGGTCAACCCTCTCTGGAGGGTGTCAGGGAATCGCTGGAGTACTGCAGGCAGGCACTGGTCTGACGGAGGTAGTTTAACCACCCCCGCTCTCCCGCCCTCCAACCATCGCCCTTCCGGCTCAACCTTCAACTCCCGGACTTGGGGAATATCCTCTTTCCCTTGTAGCTTCTCAGCCCGCAGGAGCCTGCTGTCCGGAATCCGTTCTTCTTGAGTAAGGCCGCGGCACGCGCGGCTCGGCCACCGCCGTTTCAGGCGGTGACGATCAACCTGTCCCGGGGCAGCTCGTCCAGGCGCTGCTCGAGTTGGCCGATGGGGATGTTGACGTACCCTTCCAGGGTCCCCAACTCCTCCAGTTCCTTGGGCTCCCGGACGTCCAGCAGCAGCACCTCCTCCTGCATGAGCTTGTCCAGGTCGGCGGCGGCGATGCGCGGGGGCTTGTCCTCGGCAGGCACGGCGCCGGCTCCGCCCGCGGGGCCCTCCGGCTGGCAGCCGGCGGCGGCAAAGGCCAGGAAGGGCAGGGCCACCCAGCCGGATATCTGTTTTTTCATGGGACCTCCAGGTTGATTGTTGTGTGCAGAAGCTCCTTGGGGTTGATTCAGGGTTTGACGATACTTCCGTCCTTGCGCCGCAGGTTGCCCCAGTGCAGGTCGAAGCTGGGATCGTCCCTGATGGGGAAGCGGGCCGCCAGCTTCTCGTCCAGGTCCACCCCGAAGCCGGGCGCTTCGTTGATATAGACGTAGCCGTTCCTCTCCTGCGGGCTTCCGGGGAAGACGTCCCGCTCCGACTGGGTGAGGCCGTGAAACTCCTGGATGCCGAAGTTGTTGACGACCAGGCCCAGGTGGATATTGGCGGCGTGCCCTACCGGCGAGGTGTCGCCGGGACCGTGCCAGGCCGTGCGCACCCGGAAGAACTCGCACAGATGGGACAGCTTGAAGGCCATGCTGACGCCGCCGATCTGGGAGATGTGGACCCGGATGAAATCGATCAGGCGCTGGCTGATGATGTCCAGCCATTCGTTGGGGTTGTTGAACAGCTCGCCCATGGCGATGGGGGTGCTGCTCTGCTGGCGCAGGTGCTTGAAGTATCCGACGTCTTCCGGGGAGAGCGGATCTTCCAGGAAGAACATCCGGACGGGTTCCAGTTCCTTGGCCAACTGGATGGCCAGAATGGGGGGCAGCAGCTCGTGGACGTCGGTCAGCAGCTCGACCTGTTCGCCGAACCGCTCGCGCAGCTTCCCGAAGAACCGGGGAAGCGCCCGGGCGAAGGGGGCCGCCTCCCAGATGCGTGTGCGCTGGTTGGCGGGTCGGGCCGCGTTCTCCGGACCGAGGGGAGGCGAGGCTTCCGGCACCACCGGCTCGCAGCGAATGTGCCGGTAGCCCTGCTCCCGCAACTGCTGGAACGAATCGACCAGCTCTTCGAAGGTCCGGCCGCCGGCCGACCTGTAGGTGTCCACGTCCTGGCGGCTCTTGCCTCCCAGCAACTGGTAGACGGGCAGGCCGGTCCATTTCCCCAGGATGTCCCACAGGGCCGCGTCGACCCCGCCCAGGGCGTTGTTCAGGACCGGTCCGTTGCGCCAGTAGGAGCTGACGAAGGAGGACTGCCAGATGTCCTCGATATCCCAGGGACTCTTGCCCACCAGAAACTGCTTCAGATAAACATCCACGGCTGTCTGCACGGTGCGAATCCGCTGAGTGAAGGTGGCGCAGCCCAGGCCGTACAGTTCGGGTTCGCTGGTCGAGACCTTGACCACGGCCAGCCGACGTCCGGCGGGCGCCGTGAGGATGCACTTGACGTCGGTGATCTTGATGGGCGGGAGTCCGGTACGCTGCTGTTGAGCCGCCAGCAGGGAGGCTCCGGTGACAGACGGCCCAAGGGAACCCATTCCGGCGGCCAGCGCGCCCAGGGGGCCGGCTTGCAGCAGTTGGCGGCGTTTCATGATTCGATTCCTCCAGGAGAAATGGGGGCGGTCTCTATGGCAGCCATCCGAGAGCCGGCCCTTGTTGGGTTGAGAACCAGAAGATGGCCCTATCCTATCACGGCCGTCCGGGATTCTCGTGAGGAGTAGAGGTCACCCCGAAACTGGAAGCGTGGGACCGCCCCGGGACGGCGATTGACCCCGACAAGAGTATCGTTTAGGATGCGCTACGTTGGAGGGCTGGCCGGGTTCCGGCAAGTGGGCGCGGGGCGCGCCGGCCGGCAGCTTAGGGAGCATGGCCGCGTGCCTCCTGCCCGACCGGGTAAAGGCCGGGCGGCCGCGCCGCCTCGGAACGAGGGAAGCAGGGGATGGAAGGACCGAACACCCAACCCATCCGCGTCATGATCGCCAAGGTCGGGTTGGACGGCCATGACCGGGGGGTCAAGATCGTGGCCCGCTGCCTGCGGGATGCCGGCATGGACGTCATCTACACCGGGCTGCACCGCACTCCGGAGGAAGTGGCTCTGGCAGCCGTGCAGGAAGATGTCGACATCCTGGGCATCAGCATCCTTTCCGGGGCTCAAATGACGGTGTTTCCCCGGGTTTTGGAGCTGCTTCGCCGGCAGCACGGCAGCGACATCGCCGTCGTGGGCGGCGGGGTGATGCCGGACGAAGACGTGGCGGAGCTCAAACGGTTGGGTGTGAGCGAGATCCTTCTCCAGGACACGCCGCCGCAGGCGATCGTCGAGTCCATGCGCCGCCTGGTTCAGGAGCGAGGCCCGCGGTGACGGAGGAGGTTCCCCATCGAGGACTGGTCGTTCCCACCGAACTACGACACGGATTACCTGCCTGATCCCGCCAGCAAGTACTGGTTTCCCCGGCGCGAGACCATGCTGCCGGAAGAGCGCAACGGGCTGATTCTGGAACGGCTGCAGCAGATTACGCGATACGCCTATGAGCGTTCCTCCTTCTATCGCAGACATTGGGACAGGGCCGGTTTCCACCCCGATCACCTGGGGAGCCTGGAGGACTTCGAGGAGAAGGTCCCGGTCATCACCAAGCAGGACTTGAGGGAATCCCAGGCCCGGGTTCCCAGCTTCGGCGACTACCTCTGCATTCCCGAGGAGGAGATCCACCACATCCACGGCACCTCCGGGACCACCGGTCAGCCCACCGCCTTCGCCGTGGGCAGGGGGGATTGGGAGGCCATCGGCAACGCCCATGCCCGGATCATGTGGGGCATGGGATTGCGGCCGGGTGACACCCTCTTCATCGCCTCCCTCTTCAGTCTCTACTGGGGATCCTGGGGAACCCTGATCGGCTCCGAGCGGCTGCGGGCCAAGTCGTTTCCCTTCGGCGCCGGCGCTCCCGGGATGACGGCCCGGGCGGTGGGGTGGCTGCGGCAGATCAAGCCCACGGGCTTCTATTCCACCCCCTCCTATGCGCTGCACCTGGCGGAGACGGCCAGGAGCCAGGGGATCGATCCGGTTGAATTCGGGCTGAAGATCATGTTTTTCTCGGGTGAGCCGGGGGCCTCGGTGCCGGGCGTGCGGGACAGGATTCAACAGGCCTTCGGCGCCCGGGTGGTCGACTCCGGATCCATGGCCGAAATGACCCCCTGGATGAACTGCGCCGGCACCGCCGAGACCGAGGGCATGCTGCTCTGGCAGGACCTGGTCTACACTGAAGTGTGCGATCCGGCCACCTTCCGGCGGGTTTCGTACGGTCAACGCGGCACGCCTGTCTACACCCACCTGGAGAGGACTTCGCAGCCCATGATTCGATTGCTCTCGGGGGACCTGGCCTTGTGGGAGGATGGGCCCACTCCCTGCGGGCGCACCTATCCCCGCTTGCCCAACGGCATCTTCGGCCGCATCGACGACGCTTTCACCATTCGAGGCGAGAATGTCTATCCCAACGAGATCGATGCGGCGCTCAACACCATGGCCGACTACGGGGGAGAGCACCGTATCGTGATTTCCCGCGAGCGGACCATGGATGAGCTGCTGGTGCAGGTGGAGCCCACCCGGGCCGTCTTCGGGGCCGGCCCGGAGGCCTTGAGGGCGTTCGGGGACCAGACGGCCGGCTTGCTGCAGCGGATTGTGGGGATTCGGGTCCGGGTGGAGGTGCTGGCGCCCGACACCCTGCCCAGGACCGATTTCAAGGCCCGTCGGGTGGTGGATGACCGCGACGTGTTTCGCGAGCTCAACCGCAAACTGGAGAAGGAGCGCTGACTCATGGGAAGGGCGATTCCGCCTTTGGCGCTGGTGCAACCGGTTCTGGACGGGCGGCTGTCCGCCGTCGCCAGGATGATCACCCATGCGGAATCCGGGGAGGAGGCCTGCCAGGAGGCCCTGGCCGAGATCTACCGCCATACCGGCAAGGCGCACGTGGTGGGAATCACCGGCGTGCCCGGGAGCGGCAAGTCGGCGCTGGTCACCCGGCTCTGCAAGGCCCTGCGAGCCGGTGAGCGCAGCGTGGGCGTGATCGCCATCGATCCCTCCAGTCCCTTTTCGGGAGGATCCATCCTGGGGGATCGGATTCGCATGAACGAGCTGG
>JAPOZE010000503.1 GCA_026706225.1 Acidobacteriota bacterium | reverse complement strand
ATGCCGTGGCCCAGGTCCGGGAGAATCCCTACAGGTTGAGCCAGGACATCACGGGAATCGGGTTCAAGACGGCCGACCGGATTGCCGCCAATGTCGGGATCTCGCGGGACTCCGCTTTGCGCGCCCGGGCCGGTCTCAATCACGTTCTGCTGGAAGCGACCCAGGCCGGCCATTGCGCGCTTCCCGCCTCCCAACTCCACCAGGAAGCGGTACGGGTCCTCGAAATCTCTGAAGCCATCGTGGAAGAGGCGCTGGCCTGGATGATCGGGCAAGGACAACTGCTGCGGGAAAGCCTGGAGGGGGAAGACCTGGTCTTCTTGCCGCACCTGGCGGGCGCCGAGAGGGTCATCGCGGCCAGGATCGGCCAGTTGGCCCGCGGGCGGGCCGACTATCCGCCGATCGACCTGGAAAAAGCCATTGCCTGGTGCCAGCAGCGCTCGGGCAAGATCCTGGCGGAGAGTCAGCGAGAGGCCTTGGTCCAGGCCTTGAGCCACCGGGTATTGGTGATAACGGGAGGACCCGGGGTAGGCAAGACCACCCTGATGAACTCGATCCTGATGATCCTCAGGGCCAAGAAAGTGAAATGCCTGTTGTGCGCTCCCACCGGCCGGGCCGCCAAGAGGCTTTCCCAGGCCACCGGGCTGGAAGCCAAGACCATCCACCGCATGCTGGAGGTCATTCCGGCCACCGGTCGTTTCGCCAGGAACCGGCACAATCCCCTGCAGTGCGACCTCATGGTGGTGGACGAGTGCTCCATGCTGGACGTCCCGCTCATGAGCCATCTGCTGGCGGCCCATCCTCCCGGAGGCTCGCTGATTCTGGTTGGAGACGTGGATCAGCTTCCCTCGGTGGGGCCGGGGATGGTGCTGCAGCATGTGATCGCCAGCGGGATGGTGCCGGTGGTCCGGTTGAAGGAGGTCTTTCGCCAGTCCAGGGACAGCCGGATCATTACCACCGCCCACGAGGTCAATGGCGGCAAGGCGCCGTCCCCCGTCTCGGGATCTGCTCCCGACTCGGACTTCTATTTCCTGGAGAGGGAGGATCCGGAGCAGATCGCGGGGCTGATGTCGAGGTTGATCCGGGACAGGATCCCCAGGCGGCTGGGTGTCGACGCCATCCGCGACGTCCAGGTGCTCTGTCCCATGCATCGCGGCTCGCTGGGGGCTCGCGAGGTGAACCGGAGGTTGCAGGAGCTCCTCAACCCCGCTCGGCCCGGACGGGAGGAGGTCGAGAAATTCGGATGGAAGTTTCGTGTCGGGGACAAGGTCATTCAGATGGAGAACAACTACGACAAGAACGTCTTCAACGGCGACATGGGGCGGATAGAAATGGTCGACCCGCTGGACAAGGGCGTGGCCATCCGATTCGAGAGTCGGAAAGTGATCTACGACTTCAACGAGCTGGACCAGTTGGCTCCCGGGTTCGCCATCTCGGTTCACAAGAGCCAGGGGTCGGAATTCCCGGTGGTGGTCATTCCCCTGGCCATGCAGCAGTACCTGCTGCTCCAACGCAACCTGATCTACACCGGGATCACTCGGGGGAAAAGGCTGGTGGTGGTCATCGGTCAGGCCCGGGCACTGCAGGCGGCTGTCCGGAACGACAAGCAGGAGCGCCGTTTCTCGGGACTTCTCAGCCGGTTGCGGGGTGGCGCGGCCTCCGCGGTGCAATCCTTGGATCCTGTCTTGGAATGATTGCAATAATAAAGACGAACCACGAATGGACACCAATGAACACCAAGAGCGTTGATCCGGGGAAGCCGGGAGGTATCAGGAACCGGCTATTGAGTTTCCGAACGCGGCTCGACCCGTTCGGTCGGAACCAATCCCGCAAGGTCGGTTTCGGAGAGACAAGGTCCCAGGCGGCAAGGCCGGCCCGGACGGGGAGACCCCCGCTCAGAGCGGGAGGTCCCTGGACGGGTCGTGCGGGCATTGCGCTGGCCGGCGGTCTCGTCTGGTTGCTGCTGGGCGTCTTCCACCAGGGAGCTGAACGATACGTGGCCATCGACAACGTCTGTGCCTGGCCCAACCTGACCCTGATGCCGGACGGGAGCGTGGTGGCGACCATCTTCAACCGGCCCTATCACGGGCTGGATGTCGGCGACGTGGAGTGCTGGTCCAGCCGGGAGGGCCGCCTCTGGGAAAAGCGCGGCAGTCCGGCCGTTCACGAGGGGGAGAGCAATCGGATGAACGTGGCGGCGGGATTGGCCCATGACGGATCCCTGGTGGTGCTGGCCTCGGGATGGGGCGGCCGGGATTTCCGGGAAGAGATCCTGCCCACCCTGGTGGCGCGATCATCGGATGGCGGCAGGAGCTGGCATCGATCCTCCGCGGTGCAGTTGCCGGAGGAGGTGGATTTCCTGATTCCGTTCGGAGACATCGTTCGGGGAAAAGGCAAACTGCTGGCGGCCAGCTTCTACCACGAGATCCCAGGGGAGGCCAACGCCTACCTGTTGTTCAGTCGGGACGACGGACGGAGTTGGGGCGAGGCCGTCAAGCTGGCGCCCCATGACTACAACGAGACGGCCCTGTTGCGGCTGCGCTCCGATCGCTGGTTGGCCGCCTCCCGGAGTCACGCCGACGGCCACCTGGCGCTCTATGTCTCGGAAGACGAGGGGAAAAACTGGGCCGGATCGGGACTGTTGACCCTTCCCGGGCACCATCCGGCCGACCTGCTGGAGATGGCCGACGGGCGCGTCCTGCTGACCTACGGGATTCGAGAGAAAGGGCACCACGGCATTGGCTACCGTACCAGTGAAGACGAGGGCCAAACCTGGAGTCGTCCCACCCGGATCGTCAACCTCGAAGAGACCACCGACGGAGGATACCCCTCGACCGTCCAACTGGCGGACGGGACCCTGCTGACTGCCTACTACAGCAACCGGGTCCCCCAGCACCAGCGCTACCACATGGGAGCGGTGCGCTGGGTCCTGGAGAAGGAGTAGCCCGGGTTTTTGCTCGTTTTGCTCGCTGATCGGACATTGGGTCGGTTCCTTTCCAACCCCAGTAACATGGGTCCTGAATGTCGATCCATTCTCCCTTCAAATTCCCCCAATCCTGCAGGTCGTTTCTTGTTCCGTCCTTTTGTTCCGACACACCTCAACCTGACGGCCGACCCTCGGCGGAGTTCCCGTGATCGATTTCCGCGAGCTTGGCTACGGCCAGGGGGAAGCGGCGAGTTCTTGCTGGACCAGGTCTTGAGGGAGATGCCTGAATCTGCCCTGGGCCGCGGCTTCTTGGGGACCGCGACCGGTAAGGCGTGTGTGGGTGCCCGGCGATGGGGCCTTCAATCGCCCGGCATCCTCCACCCCGGCCATGGAACCTTTAATCTCATTGGGGAACTCGTTTCTGTTCTCTCCGTCCGGAACTACCAACATTAGTAGGGACTCGCGGGCCGCGAGTAAGGTAGAAAAAGGGGTTGACCTCAAAAGCAGAAAGGCAAAACGAACGGGTGGGGGATCCGCCGCCCGATTTACTTGTCCGTCCGGGGCAATCAGCCGCTCCCACGTATGACGGGTATCCCGCTGGTTTTCCTGCCGGCGTTACCGAAGGATCAATCACCATGAGTGACCAAGACGCGTTCGGGCGCATCCTGGGGTCGTTGTACGAGGCCATGCTGGACGACAGCCGCTGGCCGGCCACCTCGGCCCTGATTGACGAGGCCTGCGGGATAGTAGGCAATTCCGTTGCGGTCGGCGAAGGCCCCAAGGACGATATCCGGATCTTCTGCGCCGGGCTCTACTACCGGGGGCAGCGCCGATTGGATCTGGAGCGCGAGTACCTGGAAGACTTCCATCCGATAGATGAGCGCATACCGCGCCTGCGGCAACTGCCCGAGGGCCGACTGGTGCGTATCAGAGACCTGTACACGGCCGAAGAGTTGAAAACATCGTCTGCCTACAACGAGGCGATGGTGCGAGGCACCTACCAGAATGGCTTGAACCTGCGTCTGGACGTTACGGATGGCTCCTACCTGACCTGGAACCTGGGTGATCGTGTCGGCTCGGGGGGGTGGGGGTCTTCCGAGATCAGCAGGGTCACACAGCTACTGCCCCACATCCGACAGTTTGTCCGCGTCCGGCAGGCGCTGGTCCGGGCCGAGGCCCTGCGTACGACCGTGACCGCCCTGCTCGACAATCCTCGGATTGGCGTCCTTCACCTGGACCGGCGGGGGCGGATCATGGCTGCCAACGACCGTGCCCTCGGCATCCTCCGACAGGGCGAGGGTCTGTCTGACCGGGATGGGTTTTTACGCACCCTGGCGCCTGACGACCATCTTCGTCTTGAGCGACTGCTTGCCGCCGCGCTGCCGACTTCCGATGCTGTCCCGGTGAGCGGGTCGATGATGGTCCACCGACCGACCGTGCTGCTTCCCCTGGTGGTGCACGTCAAACCCGTGCGACTACCGCAACCGGACTACGGAGCGCGGCAAGTGGCCGCGCTGGTGCTGATAGTCGACCCGGGGAGCCGGCATCGCGTCGATCCCGGCCTAGTGGGCGCGGCCCTGGGGCTGACGCCTCGTGAGAGTCAGGTGGCCGCCTGGTTGGCCGAAGGCAAGAGCGTTGAGGAAATGGCCCTGGCCACGGGCCATACCCATGGCGCCATCTACTGGCACCTGAAGCAAATCTACCAGAAACATCACATCTCCCGGCAGGCAGACCTGGTGCGTTTGGTGCTGTCGATCGCCGAATTCGTGTAAACACAGTCCTGCCGCCCTACTCAGAGAGCGTTCCTCCTGGCATCCGCTTTCTTTCTCTCCCAAATCTCCCAAATTGGCAGGGACCGCGAAGGCACTCTCGCGGTACAAGAAGCCGGAGTCCATAACGGCACCAAAACAGAGCCCGGCGTGTGGATCATCCGATGGCTTTGCCCCGCCCCCCGCGGAGCCAGCCACAGCGGACCCGAGTTTGCCAACGGCAGCCGAAGGCGCAACGCCAGGACGGGGTGCGGCCATCCCCGCCACGCACAACACCGGAGGCGTGGTCGAGTCGGAAAGCCGCGGGCTGGTCACGACCAAGTCGAGCCACTTCATCGATTACGACACGGACGATGACGGCTTGATCGAGATCTACACACTGGCGCAACTCGACGCGGTCCGCCATGACCTGGACGGAGACGGAACTCCTTCCACCAACGGAGAGACCGCCTACGCCGCGGCCTTTCCGGATGCCGCCGAGGGCATGGGCTGCCCCACCAGCGACGGGTGTTCGGGCTACGAGCTGGAGGCCGACCTGGATTTCGACACCAACGGGAGCGGACGGGCCGACACGGGCGACACCTACTGGAACGACGGCCAGGGCTGGGTGCCCATCGGCGGCGCGGGCAGTATTGACAATAGGAACCGGGGTATATTGCCGACCAGGAGGAACCCGTTCCATGCAACCTTCGACGGTAACGGTCACACTATCGCCAACCTGTTTATATCGACGGAGAACGCCCCATTCATCGGGCTATTCGGCTATGCCGGGTATGACTCCGTCGCCGATTCCTACAGCATCGTCCGCCGTGTCGGGATGATCGGTGTCGAGCTGTCCGGTTACGACTACATCGGAGGCCTGGTGGGCTGGAACGAAGGCGAGATCCTTTCCAGCTACGCCACCGGCCAGGTGTCGGGTTGGAACGGTCTCGGGGGACTGGTGGGTATGAACAGGGGCTCGATCGTCTCCGGCTATGCCACCGTACGCCTGTTGGGCCAGTCGGGTGCAGGAGGCGCCGTTGGCGGGCTGGTGGGGACCAACGAGAAGATTTCAGGTGGGTCGAGCGATGGTCTGCCCGACCCCCGCCGGGGTCTCCTTGCCGGCAGTTACGCCACGGGCGACGTAGCGGGTGGCAATTCCGTCGGTGGACTGGTCGGCTGGAACGAGGGCACGGTCATCGCCTGTTACGCCACGGGTCGCGTCGGGGGAGGCGTCGTCATCAGCGGACTGGTCGGCTGGAACCGCGGCACCATCACCGCCAGCTACGCCACGGGTGAGTCTCACC
>JAPOZE010000335.1 GCA_026706225.1 Acidobacteriota bacterium | reverse complement strand
TTGCCGGCGGCCGACAAGGCGGCTCCATGCAAGGGGGTCCAACCGCGCGCTGCGCGAGCATTGGGGTCGGCGCCTGCCCGGACCAGCACGGCAACCAGGGAGGGATTGGCGTTTGCCCGGGCGAGATGGTGCAAGGGAGTCCGGCCGTCTACATCCCGGGCCTTGGGATCGGCGCCGTTTTGGAGACAGGTGGTGACGTCCTCGAGGGAGGCCGATTCGAAGAATTTGTGCGTGTTCCAGTGAGTGCAGCTATTGCCGATTTCTTCGCCAGAGGCAGCTACTGGAATTGCCGCAATGCCCGTAAAGCCCCCCAGGGTACCAATGAGCATCCGAGCGATCCATCGAGGCCCATTCCCTCTACACTTCATGGTTCCTCCCGATTCAAAGTTGAGTCCTGCAACGATCACGGCCCTTGAGTCAAGCTGCCGTATATGTCGGTGTCCTTGAGCTGGTCGTTTTCTTCCAAAAGGCTCACCGGCGTACGGCCTAGCTCGTCTTGCGCCCGCGGATCCGCGCCGGCCTCCAGCAACACGGTGATCACGTCGGGATTGCCGTTGGACTGGGCTGCCTCGTGCAGGGGTGTCTCGCCCAATTCATCCTTGGCTCTTGGGTCGGCTCCCGCCTCGAGCAGAAGAGAAATGATGGCTGGATTCTTGTTGTAGCCGGCTGCTTTGTGCAGGGGAGTCGCGCCATCCTCATCCCGTGCTTTGGCATCAGCCCCCTTCTCCAACAGTGCTTTCAGGATTCCGGGATCGGTACTATGAAAAGCGGCCCTGTGCAGCGGAGTATCGCCATCTTCGTCGCGCGCATTGGGATCGGCTCCCGCCTCGATCAGGGCCGTCACCGTTTCAGGATGGGTGTGAGTCGGGACTACCGCGTGCAAGGGAGTCTCGCCGTCTTCATTCCGCGCGTTGGGATCGGCTCCCGCCTTCACCAGGGTGGCAATGACCTCTGCATAGTGGTTTCCGTAACTGCCTACCATGAACAGAGGCGTGTGACCGAATTCATCCCGCGCGTTGGGATCGGCCCCGGCCTTCAGCAACAGGGTCAGGACTTCGAGGTTGGGATTGCGCTGGGCGGCCCAATGCAGGGGCGTGGAGCCGTGGTTGCCTCCCTCGTTGGGGTCGGCGCCGGCCTTGAGTAGAACGGTGATGATGGCGGGATTGACGTTGGACATGGCCGCCCTTTCCAACGGAACCCGGCCATAGGGACCGCCTCCCCGCGCCGTGGGATCGGCGCCGGCGTCTATCAGGGCTGAAATAATCTCAGGATTAGGGTTGAAGGCTGCCGCCGCCTCCAGCGGGACCAATCCCCGCCTTTCCTGCGCCTTGGGATCGGCGCCGGCGTCTATCAGGGCTGAAATCACTTCAGGATTGGCGTTGAAGGATGCCGCCACTCCCAGGGGCGTCCATCCCTGCTCGTCCGGCGCGCCGGGGTCGGCGCCGGCCTTTACCATTGCCGTAATGACGCCAGGGTCGGGGCTGTGGCGGGCCGCGGTGTGCAGCGCGGTCTGTCCAAACTGGTTGGCTTCAGTGGGGTCTGAGACCTGCTTCATACATGCGTTTACGTCCTCGACGGCGGCGACCTGGAAAAACTCTTCGGTGTTCCATTGGTCGCAGCTTGCGCGTTCGTCGGCAGCCGCATGGGCACCCGGAGGAACCGGCGCCGATAGCGTCCCAATCGCCAGCGTGAGGAGCAGGGTGACCTGCCGAATTGTCGGCCGCTTCAGTTTCATCACGCCTCCGGATGGCCGAGCCTGCCGCCACGGATCCGGCCCCATTGGGTTTCCCGGATCTCAGGCCCAAGGCGGTTTGCCGCTGTCCGGACGGTCGTTGAGCTTTAGGATGAGGACATTCTACTTGTCAATTATAGCCGACATAGGGACAACTCCGAAAAATCAGCCACTGGGACAAGTCAGCGCTGCGCAAGCGCAGACCGGGGAAGCGGCGGCCGGAACCCTCGTTGACCTCGAACATCCGGAACAGATAGCAGCCTCCCGCGGATTCCCGTCGTCCTCGTTACGAAAATGCGCAGGTCTTTCCAAAATATTCCTTGACATCATGTGTACTAGTATTCATAGTACACATATGTTGCCATTCACCGTACAGTTCCGAACGGGCCTGTCGATTTACCAGCAACTGGTCTACGCCGTCCAGAAGGCCATTATCTCTGGCCAGTTGCTCCCCGGAGACCGCTTCCCTTCGGTCCGCAAGCTGAGCCAGGAGCTGAGGATCAACCCCAATACGGCCCAGAAGGTGGTGACGCGCCTGGTGGACCAGGGATTGCTGGAAGTCAAGCCGGGAGTCGGCACCATGGTGGCCCGTCTGCCGGAAGCCTCTCCAAGGGAGCGCTCCGCGCTGCTGGACCATGAAGCGGAAGCGCTGGTGGTGGAGGCCAGAAGGCTCTCGCTGACTCTGGATCGAGTGCTGGAAGCCGTTCAGGACCACTGGAATGGCCTTTCGGAAAGTTCGGTCAACGTTCGGGAGAACCCCGGCAAGGAAGGCTCGAAATGAACCCCATCATTGAGACCCAGGAACTGACGCGCCGATTCGGCAAGACGATGGCTGTGCGCAACCTGTCGCTGCAGGTCCCGGAGGGAAGCGTCTTTGCCTTTCTGGGACCCAACGGAGCCGGCAAGACCACCGTGATCAAGATGCTGATGAACATGATCCGGCCCACCAGCGGCACGGCCCGCATGATGGGCGTCGATTCCCTCCGGCTCGGCCCGGCCCAACTGGCCCGGATCGGCTACGTTTCCGAGAACCAGCAGATGTTGGAATGGATGACGGTCCAGCAACTGATCGACTACTGCCGCCCCATGTATCCCACCTGGGACCCGGACTTGTGCCGGCAGTTGATCCGCCAGTTCGAGTTGCCCCTGAACCGGAAGATCAAGACCTTTTCCCGGGGCATGAAGGTCAAGGCCTCCTTGCTTTCCTCGCTCTCCTACCGGCCCGAGCTGGTGATCCTGGACGAGCCCTTTACCGGACTGGACGCGCTCGTCAGGGACGAGTTCATTCGCGGCCTGCTGGAGTTGAGCGGCCGTAGCCAATGGACCATTCTGGTGGCTTCCCACGACATCGACGAGGTGGAGCGCCTGGCCGACTGGGTGGGCGTGATCGACAAGGGAGAGAAGCGGCTGGCGGAGCCCACCGCCTCGCTGCAGGCCCGCTTCCGTCAATGCGAGGCCACCCTGGAGCCGGGGCGGGAAATTCCGGAGACCCTCCCCGATTCCTGGCTGCTGGCGGAGAGGGTGGGGCAGGTGGTTCGTTTCGTGGACTGTCGCTACCGGGAGGACGCCGGCGACCAGGCCATTCGGAGTTTCCTGCCGGGTCTCAAGGACTTGACGGTGCGTCCCATGTCCCTGAAGGCCATCTTCATGGCGCTGGCCCGGACCTTTCGGCTCTACGAATAGGAAGCGGGAAATGAACCTGACGCGACACCTCATTGCCAACGACTTTCGCTTCCTGCGGTCTTATCTGAGCGTGTGGTGGGCTCTGTTGATCTTGCAGGCCGTCTTGATGGGATCTTACGCCCAATTGTTTTCCGCCGAAGGGATGTGGCTATTCAGCCCGTCTTTCCTGGGGTTGCTGGTCGCAGTACTCAAGCTCTGCATGTTGACGCTGATCGTATCGGAGGCGGCACGGAAGGATGCCACCACAGGCACCACTGCCTTCTGGTTGAGCCGCCCCTTTTCCAAGGGTCGGCTGCTGGCGAGCAAGTCCCTCTTCCTGGCCTTGGTTGTCTTGCTTCCAGACCTTCTGGTGCAGGTCGTTTTGCTCCTGGTCCGTGGCGTCGCCCTGGAGGATACCGTCCGCTCCATTCCACAGATCGTCCTTCTGACCCTGTTCACGATCGTCGTTCTAACGATGCTGACGGTTTTAACCACCAGCCTTCCCCGACAGATCTTCTTTGGGATCACTGCGCTGGTCGCCCTGCCGCCGCTTTGGTTCATCTTGTTTCAGCTTTTTTCCATGTCTTTTTCCCTGGTCCTGAGCACTCTGCAATTTCCGGGCCAAGACCTTCCCGTTGTGATGCCTGTTCCCACTCCCAGTTTCAGTCTGCACGTGATGGGCATGCTTCCGGTCCTTCTGGGAATTGCCGCGATCGTCGTTGTCCATCAGTATCTGACGCGACGGACGTTACGCAGCAGGATCCTCCTCTTCTCGGCCCTCTCCCTTGCGCTGATGTCCATGGGATTCTGGAACCCGGATTGGCGGGCAACGGCGCCCAAACTCGACACAGGGATTCTGGATCCGACCCGGGTCGCGGCCTGGATCGAGAAAAAGAGTCTGATCATGGCTCCAGTCACAACGTCTCGTCCGGACTTCGACCCGTCAGGGAAAAAAGGGCTGCTCCTCAAAGGCAGCATAGCGCTGGACAATCTGCCTCCGGGCGTGGTTGTGCTCCCGGCTCAGATCTCCGCCAGCCTCCTCCTGCCCTCCGGAGAATCCCTGGCCCACCATGTCAGTCGCAGCTTCTATGCGTTCCAGGCCATGAAACCCATTCATTCTTCCGGTCGACTGCTTGACGAGGATAGAGCCGAATTGCTCAGTCAGGCGTTGGACGATGTCGCATTCCTGGACGGTGAGAGTTTGTCGGGGGAAGGACCTCCGGAGCTGTTTGAGATCAGCAAGGATCTCTATGAGCGTTATGGAGAGGACAGATTGCAATATTCGGCCCAGGTGGATTTTCTGGTCCAAAGGGACGAAATCGCCACCATACGGTTGGAAAAGGGGGCTCGTTACCATCGAGGCTCGGACCAGGTGGAGATCCTATCGATTGACCGATACTATTCGGACGGGTCAAACACCTTTCAATTTGAGATCCCCGCGAGTGAACGACTCGATCACAACGGCTTGTCCATCCGCTTCATGGAGTTTACCCACAGGCTCCTTGTGGACGACCGAAACGTCATCACCTATCTCTTGATCAACCCGTCCCGGCGGGAAGCGATGATCGGCTGGAAAGGCCGTCCTGCTGGTAGCTCCCTTCGGATTCCACCCCTGCTGTCATTGGTCTTCCCGATGCTGAAGGTTGGACAGGGGCTGCTGAATTTCGGTCCATCATTGTTTGGGGGGCCTCCCCTCGACCCGGCCTGGATGGACGGTGCCGAGCTGATTCGGGTTGAAACCAGGGATCTGGGTTGGTTCTCCAAGTCCATCCGCCTGGAGAACTTCGTCATGGAACGTATCGCCCGACCCGCAGCTGCACTATCACAGCCCGGCAAAGAAAGCTGAACAGGAGATCGGGAGGCAGGACGCGCTCGGGCTGAAGGCCTGGAGCGTGAGTCCGATCTTGGTATTTCCATCTTGTGGTCTTTAGCCCTGATCCGCCGGTTGCAGGACGGTGGGGAACGCAAATGAACCTGACTCTTCACCTCATTGCCAAGGACTTTCGCTACCTGCGGCTCTATCTGAGCTTGTGGTCGGGTCTCGTCATCCTGCAGGCCGTATTGATCGGAGCCTTCCCACAGCCTGCTCCGGGTGAATGGAGAGGGATAATTTCCCTGTCCTCCTTGTCGTGGCCGCTGGCGATCCTGAAGGTCTGCCTTTTGACCGTGATCGTCTCGAAATTGGTGCAGAAGGACTCCACCGTAGGAAGCACCGCCCTCTGGCTGAGCCGCCCGATTGCCGCAAAGCGTTTGCTGGCAAGCAAGTTGATTTTCCTGCTGGTGGCTGTGGTTCTTCCGGTGCTTGTCGTGGAAATCCTCCTGCTGTCTGTTCGTGGAGTCATCCCGGAAGACATTCTCCGTTCCGTTCCCCAGATTGTCTTTCTGCACATCTTGCCGGTTGCCGTGGCGATGATGCTGGCATCCGTGACTTCCAACCTGCCGAGACTGATTTTTCTGGGAGTGATTGCCCTGGTGGCGCTGCCCCTGCTCTGGTTTGTCTTGTCGTATCTGTTCATCGCAGTGTCGGGAACAGTCACCGTCGAGAACGACGACGTCCCTCTCGCAATGCCGATTCCCCCTCCCAGCTATAGCTCATTCCTGATAGGCATTCTTCTGGTCCTGGTT
>JAPOZE010000186.1 GCA_026706225.1 Acidobacteriota bacterium | reverse complement strand
CCAGAAGGGTTCTCGCCATGGCCCGAAAACCATGACCGGTCATTTCTTCCTTTCCAATACCCATGCGCCTGAGGGCAGCCAGAACGGCATTGTCACTCATTGGGCGGTCTCCCTTCGGATTGCGGCCGCTCGGGAACACATACCGTCCTTGTCCGGTCAGCGGGTAGAGTTCGCGCAGGATCTCCACCGCCTGCCGGGAAAGGGGGACCAGATGCTGGGTGTCCGTCTTGGAAACGGTGAAACGCCATTGGGCCGCTTCCAGGTCGATATCGGACCATTCGGCTCGGCGGAGCTCACCCGGCCGAACGAAAACCAGTGGGGCCAGTCTGAGGGCACAGCGCACAATCAGTGACCCTTCGTAGCCGTCCAGGACTCGCAGCAATGGGCCAATTGCCTTGGGATCGGTCTGGGCAGCGAAGTGCCCTCCCTTCACAGGTGGCAAGGCCCCTCTCAAGACCACAGCGGGATCGGTCCTGGCGCGCCCGGTGGCCACGGCATAGCGAAACACTTGTCCGCAGTTACGAAGCGCCCGATGAGCGGTTTCCAGTGCGCCGCGTTCTTCCAACCTGCGAACCACCGCTAATAATTGGGACGGGGTGACGGCGGCCACCGGCTTGCCACCGATCCAAGGAAAGACATCCCGTTCCAGCCGACTGATGATCCGGCTGGAATGACTCTCAGCCCAGCTAGGGGCATGCTTGGTGAACCATTCGCGTGCCACGGATTCAAAACTGCTGGCCACCTGTTGCACTTTTGCGGCCTTCAGGGCCTGGCGGTGCTCACTTGGATCGATCTCGCGGGACAACAGGCGGCGGGCATCTTCGCAGCGGCTGCGGGCTTCTTTGAGAGAAACGTCAGGATAGACTCCCAGCGAAAGACGCTTTTCCTTGCCGCCAAAGCGGTACTTCAACCGCCACCACTTGCCTCCCCTGGGAGCCACTTCCAGATACAGCCCGCGTCCGTCGAATAGTTTTCTCGTTTTATTGTTGGGCCGGGCGCGGCGGATGGTAATATCGGTGAGGCGCATTTGGGGGCATCTCCTTGAAAGAATTCCTTGCTTGCCCCCGGTCGTGCCCCCAGATGCCCCCGGATGTCAAGGGACAATACTGGACGAACCTAGGTGACCAACCGGGTTAAACCATTGATTATAAAATTTTAATACACTAACTTGGATATATTGGGAATTAGTCCTGGTGGACGAGAAGGGGATCGAACCCTCGACCTCGGCGTTGCGAACGCCGCGCTCTCCCATCTGAGCTACTCGCCCAGGCTGAACGGGTCTGTTTAGCATCTTGGCCCAAAATGAGTCAAGCCATTTAGGCGCGGAGGGTGGCCGGTCGTCTACCTGTCGCCGGCAGGTGAAAATCACGACCAGGCGGCAGTCCCCTCCTGTGGTTCCTGCAGGAATTCCCGCCCTGCCCCTTGCTATATTGGTCCAGGAAGGATAGAACTCTGCCCTGGAGGCGCCTAGGAAATGCGCCGGCTGTTGTCTTGACTTCCTGTTTATGAAATTTCTCCTCACCAACGATGACGGCTTCGATGCCCCCGGTCTCCAGGCACTGATCAAGGCGGTCGAGGGTCTGGGGAGATGCGTGGTGGGGGCACCCCACGAACCGCTGTCGGGCTGCAGCCACCAAGTCACCACCCATGAGCCCATCCGGGTGGAGGCTCGCGGCCTCTCGCGCTACAGCCTCTCGGGAACGCCCGCCGACTGTGTACGTATCGGCCTGCGCCAACTGGCGTCCAATGCCGACTGCGTGCTATCGGGAATCAATCAGGGAGGGAATCTGGGTGCGGATGTCTACTATTCCGGAACGGTGGCGGCCGTTCGGGAAGGCGTGCTGGAGGGTGTGCCGGGCATCGCCGTTTCTCAGTACTGCAAGAATGACCTTCCCATCGACTGGAACCGCTCGGCCCGATGGGTGCGCCCCCTGCTAAGAAAGCTGTTACAGGCCCCCTGGGACGCCGGGACCTTCTGGAATATCAATCTGCCTCACCTGGAACCCGGCCGCCCCGACCCACAAACCGTCTACTGTCCCTTGGATCTGTCCCCCCTTCCGGTCACGTTTCGAATGGAAGGCGCCGGTTTTCTTTACAACGGAAACTACCACCAGAGGCGGTATGCTCGGGGAACGGACGTGGATGTCTGTTTTCGGGGGGATATCGCCGTCAGCCGGGTTCAACTGAAGTAAGCCGTTGCCTCAGGGTCCCGCGGAGGCGGCGCCCGCGGCACCACTACTCTCTCCCAGAAGCCGGTCGGCATGCCCGGACGCCAGGTAGCGCTTGGCGCAGGCCTGCACCATGGAGACCATGCCCATCAAACCCATGCTCTTCCCCATGGAGAGGTCCCTGCCGAAAATGCGGTAGACCACCTCACCCGGCACCCGGGCCAGGCTGGAGGCCGACTCCCCGGACAGGGTCTCGTCCAGGATGACGGCCATGCACTTGGCGGAAATCCCCTGGGGGTTCTCGACGGCGAAATGGAACTTGAGGGCCTGGCTCGGGAGTTCCTCGCACCAGACGTAGGCCTCCGACTCGCAGGCCGGCGTCAGGTGCGTCTTGGGAAAGGGCCGGGTGGCAATGGACTCCGGGACCGCCTTGAACCGGGAGGCGATGTCGATGAGCATCTGGATGCGCTCGTCGCGGTCGCCCGAGAGGTCCAGGTACTCCAGCAACATCGCCAGTTTTTCCGGGTATGCGTCCATGATGATCCAGGCCCATCCTTGCGGCCCGCGACTGCGTTTGCCTGGCCGGGAACCGCGGCTCAGGGCTTTTCGATGGGCACGTTGACCAGGTTGCCCCACTCCGTCCAGCTCCCGTCATAGTTTCTGACCTGCTGGAAGCCGAGCAGGTAGGTCAGGACGAACCAGGTGTGGCTGCTGCGCTCCCCGATCCGGCAGTAGGCCACGATATCGTCGCCGGGCTGCAGGTTGTTTTCCCCGGTGTAGATGGCTCGCAGCTCGTCGGCCGACTTGAAGCTGCCGTCCTCGTTGGCGGCGCGAGCCCAGGGAATGTTGGCGGCACCCGGAATGTGCCCCCCGCGCAGGGCGCCTTCGTTGGGGTAGGCCTCCATGTGCAGCCGCTCGCCGGTATATTCCGCCGGGCTCCTCACATCCAACAGGGGTCTGCCGGCCTGGACATGCTCCAGCACCTGGTCTCGAAAGACACGAACCTGGCTGTCGTCTCTCTCCGGGGCCTGATAATTGGTGGTGGGATAGATGGAGACCTCGGTCACCAGCGGCCGCCCCTCCTGTTGCCATTTCAGGCGTCCCCCGTCCATGATCTTGGCATTGGTGTGCCCGAACAACTGAAACACCCAGAAGGCATAGCAGGCCCACCAGTTGCTCTTGTCGCCGTACAGCACCACCGTCGTCTCCCGGGTGGCCCCGATCCGCCTCATCAGGTCTTCGAACCCCGACCTGTCGAGATAGTCCCGTCGCAGGGGGTGGTTCAGGTCGCGGGTCCAATCGACTTCCACGGCTCCCGGAATGTGACCGGAGGCATAGAGCAGCGGGTCCTCGTTGGATTCGGCAAACCTGAGATTGGGATCGTTCAGATGCTCTGACACCCATTCGGTGGACACCAGGGCGTCCGTGCTGGCGTATCCTCGTTCTTCAATGGCAGACATAACGCGTCCCTCCTTGTAAGGTTTTCCAGAGTTATACCATAGACTTTGCCGGTCGTCCTTCCATCCGCCCCTCACCGGGACCGAATCGCCCTCGAGCGGGCCTCACCAGCCCACCGGCCGGCCCTTGTTCTGTTCGTCCAGCCACTCCCGGAGCGGAGCAAAGTAATCCAGAATTGCGGTGGCATCCATCTCCCGTTCTCCCGTCAATGCCTCCAGCGCCTCCGGCCAGGGCCGGCTGATCCCCATGGCGAGCATGGCACGCAGGCGCTTCCCGGCAGGCTCGCTCCCGTAGATGGAGCATCGATGGAGCCTGTCCTCGCAGCCGGCTTCCCGGGCCAAGGCCCGATGAAATTGAAACTGCAGGATTTGGGCCAGAAAGTAACGGGTATAGGGCACGTTGGCCGGCACGTGGTACTTGGCGCCCGGATCGAAATCGCCTTCGCCGCGGGCCACGGGAGGCGCGATGCCCTGGTACTTGCCTCTCAGCTCCCACCAGGCCTGATTGTAGCGGTGGGGCGGAATTTCGCCGGAGAACACCTTCCAGCGCCACTGATCCACCAATAGGCCGAAAGGAAGGAAGGCGATCTTGTCCAGCGCCTGGCGCAACAGCAACCCCAGGTCCTTGGAAGGCGGGGGCGCCTGCTTCAGCAGCCCAAGGCGTACCAGGTAGGCCGGCGTGATCGAGAGCGCGATGGTGTCGCCCACCGCCTCGTGGAACCCGTCATTGGCGCTTTCCCTGAAGAGGACCGGCTGCTGGCTGTAGGCCCGCTGATAGTAGTTGTGACCCAACTCGTGGTGGATCACGTTGAAATCCTCGGCGGTGATATCGATGCACATCTTGATGCGCAAATCCTGGCGCGCATCGACGTTCCAGGCGCTGGCGTGGCAGACCACTTCCCGGTCGCGGGGCTTTTCGAAGAGGGACCGATCCCAGAAGCTCTGCGGCAGGGGGGCGAAACCGAGCGAACTGAAGAACCCCTCCCCGTAGGAGACCATCTGCCTCGGGGTCGTCTTTCGAGACCGGAGAATCTCGGTGAGATCGAAGCCCGGGTCGGTTTCCCGCGGCGCCACCAGCGGGAAGACGTTGGACCAGGTTTGCGCCCACATGTTGCCCAACAGGTGAGCCGGTATGGGACCGTCGGCGGGAACCACCTCGGGCCCGTAGTGGGCTCGCAGCCGCTGCCTAACGTAGGCATGCAGCGAGAGATAAAAGGGCCGCACCTGTTCCCACAGGCGGTCCAGCTCTTCCAGGAAGGCCTCCGGAGGCATGTCGTACTTGGCCCGCCACATGGAGCCCGTATCCGAAAATCCCAGGCTTCGGGCTCCCTGATTGGCCAGTTCCACGTATCGCTGAAAGTCCTTTCGCATGGGAGGAGCAATGCCTCTCCAGCCGATCCAGGCCGCTTTCAGGGCTTTCGGATCCCGGCTGGAGGCCATGATCCGGGAGAGATCCTGCAGGTCCTGACATTCGTCGCCGGCCTCGCCGCAAACCTTTCCCTTTCCGTAGGTGGATTCCATTGACGTCACCAGCCTGGTGAGCTCCTCGCTGGCCTTGGGATCGGGAGGTGCGGCCAGCGTCAGCGATAGTCGAAGCAGTTCCAGCTTCCTTGCCAGTTCCCCCGGCAAACCGCCCGTTTCGAAGGCCGCGGATTCCTTGGCCAGCCTGGCGGTGGCCTCGATGGCCCGCTTGCTGGCCATTGCAGCCAGAGCCTGGGTGTCGCCGGTGATGTAGGTCGACCGGACCCAACTGGCGCGGGCGGCCTCGGTCCACAGCGCCAGCAGGTGTTCCTCGGCCTGGCGCACGAACTCTTCGGCCTCGGAGGAGGTGGACTCGGCGGCCTCCGGCGATCCGGCCAGTCCCGAAAACGAACCGGAGGCAAGGGTCATGACGACCCCGATGAGAACCTTCCATCTCTTCAAGGGAGAACTCCTTCACCGGCTGCTACGGCCGAACGGTCCACTCAGTTTAATATCTGGGTTCGCCTCCCTCAATAGTTTTGTTTTCAATGGATTTGCCGGGCCGCGGTCCGGCGGCGGCGAATTGGAATCGTCGTTTCGGGTGGCACGGCGTTGCCGAAACGACGCCCCCCAGCGGCCACGGAGCTTCACTTGTGGGGCGCGGCGTTCGCCCCCCCACCGGCTCGACTGCGGGATTGGCCGAGACCATGGCGTTCCCGCGGTCAGGGTGGACGGGTGCCTCATCGCGGGGAAACCGAGCGGCACGCGACGGAACAGCATGCGGGCGGGACGCCCGCGCTCCCGGGTGGGCATCACCTCATGACTACAGTGAGGCAGGCAGGGACGGATGCCCGAGGATCCAAGTGACTCCACTCGCCTTAATCCGAAGTTCCCGAACCACTGACAAGATAACTCCTTTATCTTCAATCATCGACCCG